>NZ_CZVS01000067.1:0-9459 GCF_001535985.1 Candidatus Kryptonium thompsonii
AACAACAAGATTTTTCGCTTATATTAATGGAAGTTGGGGGCAAGTACATCATCACGGCTCTATAGATGATCCAGAATTATTAAAAAAATATCAAGCAGCTATTAAATAATGGCAAAATATAAATTTGGGGTGATTATACTATTATGGAAAAGGTAGCAAAGCGTATAAGATGATACTTCAAGAAAGGACGATTTCACCCATCTGTAAACCATTAAGCGAAGTTAGTTTAATTTAATGAATGGGGAAGCTAAAATATCAAATTTAAATTTTGATTTTGTTTGAACTTTTGTTTAGATTTTAATTAGTGTAAATCTCAACTGTAAGGGGTTAAGATAGGCGTAGAATAAAAAATAGAAGAGAAAAACGCACTTTGGAAGCATAAAGAATTTCACAAAATAGAAAGAGGTTCGTTTATGAGGCAACCTCTGAGATCATTTTTAATAACACTTTTTCTGGCTGTTGCTTTGGATTTTATTTTGGTAACGACCTCCTTCCCTCAGCAAGATACTACTTCCAAAAAGCCCGTTAAGCTAATTCTTAAAGACGGATCTGAGCTAATTGGAACGATCGTTAGCGAAGATTCTCTATCAATTAGTTTTAAAACTCTTGGCAACATTTCGATAATAATTCCCCGAGAGCAAGTGAAAGATTTAAAACATCTTTCAAATCATATTGTTATTGATGATCCCAATCACACACGCTTGCTGCTTGCTCCTACTGCTAGGCCACTTGCTTCAGGACAAGGTTACTTTTCAGCTTACGAAATTTTCTTCCCTCTTGTTGCTGTTGGTGTCACTGATTTTATTATGTTTGCAGGTGGTATGTCGCTTTTTCCAGGGGCTGAGAGTCAACTCTTCTATTTCGCTACGAAAGTAACTCCAATTCAAATAGGTAAGCTTGATGTTGCGGGAGGAGTTTTATACATTAATACTACTTCAAGAAGTTCCGATGGGGTGGGAATCTTATATGGTGTAACATCATACGGTAATCCGAACACATCACTTACATTTGGACTTGGCTGGGGATTCCATCGTGGTAGGATCGCTGATAAACTGATCATACTTCTGGGTGGGGAACTCCGCACATCAAATAATGCTAAATTAATTACAGAAAACTGGTTCCCGCCAAATTCTGATATAGCATTTCTCTCGTTTGGTGTGCGCTTCTTTGGAGAAGATTTGGCTGCAGATTTGGGTTTCATTTATCCAGCTGGTTCTAAAATTACTGGATTTCCTTTCATCCCTTGGCTTGGGTTTGTCTACAATTTTGGCACAGCAAAATGAGTTTTAGGTCAATGGCGATGTTCTTGGAAAAAGTTAAAACTAATTTTTACTAACTAAAGGAATTTCGCAATGTGTGATATTTTAATTGCAACGCCCAGAGCAACAAAGGAAAACATTATGATATTTGCGAAAAACAGTGATAGAGATCCCAATGAAGCTCAGATTATAGAGTTTATACCAAGACAAAAACATGTGGAGAATAAAGTTAAATTAACTTACGTTGAATTTCCGCAGGTCGAGGAAACTTATGCTGTAATTTTGTCCCGACCTTGGTGGATGTATGGGGCGGAGATGGGAGTTAATGAATTTGGTTTAACAATTGGAAATACCGCTGTCTTCACTAAAGAGAAAAGAGAAAAGGTTGGAATTTTGGGAATGGACATTATAAGGTTAGCCTTAGAAAGAGCTAAAAGCTCAAAGGAAGCTTTAGAGTTTATAATTTCAATAATAGAAAATTATGGACAGGGAGGGAATGGGAGTTACGAACATAGACTTTATTATCACAACTCATTCATAATTGTTGATCCAAAAGATGCGTGGGTGTTAGAAACCGCTGGAAAGAATTGGGTTGTGAAAAAGATAGAAGATGTTTATACCATTTCAAATGCTTTGACCATCCGAGATGATTGGGACCTAGCTTCTCAGAGTGTTGAGAAACTTAGGCAAAAGAACAAAAATTTTAGTTTTAGCAAATATTTCTCAGATAGGTTCTACACATATTTTTCTCATGGCAAAGATAGGAGAACTTTTACATATAAAAAGTTGGACGAAAAGAAAGGAGAGATAACATTAGAGTATGTAATGGAGGTATTATCTTCGCATCAGATTGAAGATTTTAGCCCCGAAAAGGGTTCGATGAGAGATATATGCATGCACTACGGTGGTTTAACAAGACCTTCCCAAACTGCATCTTCGCAAATATCTTTGCTTGGTGAAAATTTTCAAGTTCACTACTTTACAGGCACTTCTCTTCCATGTTTAAGTGTATTTAAGCCGATATATTTTGAAGGAGGTGTTCCTGAACTTGGAGAAAGACCAACGAATAAATATAGCTCTAAGAACTATTGGTGGCGTTTTGAGGTTTTGCATAGAAAAATTCAGACGAATTACAGGACTTATATTGCTGACTTTTTAAAGGATAAAAATGAACTGCAATTGAAGATAATTGAGAAAGAAGTTGATTTTAGAAAGAAATACTTGGAAGGCAAAGTTGATAAATGCGAGTTGTCGGGGTTAACTAAATGGGCTTTTGATGAGGAGGAAAAACTTTTGGAAAAATGGAACGATATCGTAAAGGTTGGAAAATTACCTTTGTTTTATTCTATGAATTGGGGTAGAGTAAATAAAAAGGCTGGGTTGATTTTCTGAAACTTTTGTTTGTGTCAACTTCTTTAAAATAAAGCGTGGGATAAAAATTCGTTAAGTGGTGAATTGCTTGCTTTCTGATGTCAGGGGGTTCAGAGGTGAGCACAAAATTTATTTGGAAGATTTATCTTTGTAGCATAACTTTAATTGCTTCTTAAAAATGTAGCTAAAACAAATCTTGAGGGTAAGCGATGAGATTAGAGGGTAAAAGTGCGGTTATCTTTGTTGAAGACCTTGTTGAGGAAATAGAACTTCTTTATCCAAAGTATAGGTTAATTGAAGAAGGAGTTAAGGTTAAAGTTGCGGGCCCAGAAGTTAGAGTTTTCAAAGGGAAGAATGGTTATCCGATCAAGGCAGATGTTAGTTTTGACGAGATAAATGTTAATGATTATGATGTACTTGTGATTCCTGGAGGATATGCGCCGGATAGAATCAGGCGAAATAAGACAGCGCTCGAATTGACGAGAAAATTTTATGAATCTGGTAAAGTTGTTGCTTTTATTTGTCACGCTGGTTGGGTTCCAATTTCTGCTGGAATTTTGCGAGGTAAAAAGGTTACGGGATTTTTCTCAATAAAAGATGACCTTGTAAATGCTGGGGCAGAATATATTGATAGTGAAGTTGTGATTGATGGAAATTTGATAAGTTCAAGAACCCCTGATGATTTGCCCGCATTTTGTAGAGCTATAATCTCTGCTCTTTCTGATTGAAACTTAAATTATATTGAGTGTGTTGCAATTAGTGAAAGTATAAAAGAAAAATGAGGCCTTTTATGTTGGGCGAGGTTCAGACATTAAAAGATGTTTTAACGCGTAATTCAAAGGAGGGGGAACTTTATAGAAAGATTGATGATAAGCGAATTGAATGCTTTGCATGTGGGCATAGGTGTAAAATTTCAGATGGAAGGGACGGGATTTGCAGGGTGAGATTTAATGTCGGTGGGAAACTCTATGTTCCGTGGGGATATGTTACATCACTTGCACTTGACCCGATAGAGAAAAAACCTTTCTTTCATGTTTATCCGGGAAGTTATACTTTGAGTTTTGGCATGCTTGGTTGTGATTTTCACTGCGATTATTGTCAAAACTGGGTGACTTCTCAAGCTTTGCGTGATCCTGTTGCAGGAGCTATGCCTGATTTTATCAGCCCTGAGGAAATAGTAGAGATTGCCCTTAAATATAAAAGCAGGATCATAACAAGTACATACAATGAGCCATTAATCACATCTGAGTGGAGCGTTGGGATTTTGAAGCTCGCAAGTCAGTATGGAATACGCGGGGCATATGTCTCAAATGGAAACGCAACTCCTGAAGTTCTTGATTATTTAAGACCCTATGTTGATTTTTACAAAGTTGATTTGAAAACTTTCAATGATTTGAATTATAGAAAGCTTGGTGGAAGGTTAAATGTTGTGCTTGATACGATCAAGATGCTTGTTGAAAAAGGTTTTTGGGTTGAAATTGTGACGCTTGTTGTTCCTGGGTTTAATGATTCTGAAGCTGAGTTGAGAGATATTGCGAGGTTTATAGCGAGCGTTTCACCGAATATCCCATGGCATGTAACTGCTTTTCATAAGGATTATAAAATGACAGATCCAGATAATACAAGACCGGAGCAGTTGATAAGGGCTGCTGAGATAGGCTATGAAGAAGGATTAAGATTTGTCTATGCTGGAAATATACCTGGCTATGTTGATAAATATGAGAACACTTATTGTTTCAATTGCGGAGCCTTGCTTGTTGAAAGATTTGGTTTTAGAGTGTTAAAAAATAAAATCAAGGAAGGAAAGTGTTATAAATGCGGAACTATTATTCCGGGTTATTGGGATTAGTTTTAATTTTTCTTGTTTGTTCCAGTTTGTTTGCGCAAGAAGCAAGGATAAAGGGGAAAGTTGTGGATTTCGAAACGGCTGAGCCAATTCCTAATGCAAATGTAGTTATCATCGGAACTAGATTTGGTGCTTCAACCAATTTAAGGGGAGAATTTGAAATAAGTCTTAAGCCGGGGATTTACGATGTTGAGGTGAGGGTTATTGGTTATCAAAGTGAGAGAAAGAAAGTTGATGTTGTAAGGGGTGGCGAAACATTTATTGAGTTTCGACTGAGGCAAGGATATATAGAACTTGAAGGAGTTGAAGTGCTTGCGGATTACAAAACCCGTCGTGCTGTCGATGTTAGACCAAGTGTAATTGAGGTTGAGCCTAAAGATGTTAAGGTAAGTGCTGGCTTTGGGGAGGATGTTTTTAGGATGTTAAGAACTTTGCCAGGGGTTTTTGCACCGTCTGATTTCGCAACACATTTCGTTGTCCGCGGCGGTTCACCAGATGAAAACTTGATAATTATAGATGGGGTTGAAATATACAATCCATATCGTCTTTACGGTTTTGTTAGCATGTTCAATCCCGATCTTGTAAGCGATTTCAATTTTATGGCAGGTGGATTTCCCGCTAAATATGGGGATAGATTATCGGCTGTCCTTGATGTATCAAGTCGCGATGGAAGTAGGGATAAAATTTTCTCAAGCATGATTAATATCAATCTGACGAATGCAAATTTGATTTTTGAGGGGAGGCTTCCCTTAAATGGCTCATGGATATTCTCGACACGAAGAACTTATTACGATCTTGTGCTTGGTCCAATCGCTAAAAAAACTGGGCTTGTCAGCGGAGATGTCACATTTCCAAATTTTTATGATTTTCATACTAAGTTAAGTTTTCATCCGTTCGACAAAAATAAAGTAGATCTTTTTTGGATTTATAGCAGAGATGCGATGGATGTTATAACAGGTGAAAATCTTGATAGGCCAGATAGCATCGCTGTGAATGATCTATCCTACAATAAAACTTTTGCTTTTTCATGGACTTACTCGCCGAGTAAAAATTTAGTTGCAAAGTTCATAACATCTTTATATAGAAATTCGGGCGAAAGTAAATTTGGCGGAGAAGTTTTGGATCCTTCGTATGATTTTGATAAGAGGGTTGTTTCAGATGATGCGGTATTTTTTAAGATTGAGACATGGTCGAATTATATGATTCAAAAGTTTTCGACATCGTTCGATTTAAGTTATGAGCTGGGGAAGAATTTATTTGAGTTTGGAGTTGGGTTGAATCGCGTTGCTTCAGAGTTGAAGTATATTTTGAAAATGGATGAGAATTTAAAAATGTTCCTCATATCGCTTGGATTTTTCTCGGCACCGGAATTTTTCAAGTATTCCGAGTCTTACGATCGCTTTTATTTCTATGCTCAAGATAGAATAAGGTTAAGCAGAAAACTTTCCATACAGCCGGGATTGAGGATTGAGCATTATGGGATCATCAAGAAAAATTATCTTTCACCCCGATTAAATTTGCTCTATAACATTGATGCGTTAATGAGTTTGAGATTTGCTTATGGGTGGTATTATCAGTCTCCCGGGTACGAGAAAATTTATGATCAAAATACATTTTTTGATTTCACTAAAGCAGAAAATTTAAATGCCGAAAGAGCCAAGCATTATATTTTGGGAGTTGAGCGTTGGCTTGCCCCTGAGGTTCTTATGAGGGTTGAGGGTTACTATAAAGATTTTGATAACTTAATTGTAAGAAAGCGTGTGAATGGAACGAGGTGGGTAGCCGATAGAATTCCAAACTATCCACCTACGGATATCAGAGGGTGGAGCGAGCCATATCAAGTATTTGTGAATGATTCAGTTACATCTATACCTGTCAATAAAGGTGATGGGAAAGCCTATGGGTTTGAAGTCTTTATCGAAAAGAGGGAGACACGACATAGTAAAATTTATGGATGGCTTTCTTATTCTTTCTCTGTTGCAAAGAGAAAAATTTATGATGTTGAATTACCATTTATGTTTGATCAAAGGCATACATTTAACATCGTTTTAAATTGGAAGATAAGCAAAAAGTTTAATTTAGGTTTGACATGGATGTACGGTTCAAATTATCCTTATACAGAGCCGATTGGGTTGAAGCCGAGAATTCTTGTGACAGATACTGTTGTTAAAATAATGACTGTAAGGGATAGGGTTTTGCTTGATCTTGATTTTGGAGGGTTGAGCAATTTCTTTAACGCTCGAAAACCACCGTATCATCGTCTTGATGTAAGGGTTACATATAACGCTAAGTTCTGGAACGCTGATTGGAGTTTTTATTTAGATGTTGTGAATGTCTATAACAGAAGAAATGTCGTTGCTTATGATTTTAGCATTTCGAAAGGTGAGATAAAACGAAAACCTATATCGATGCTTCCAATTTTGCCGACTTTTGGAATAAGTGTTAAATTTTAGCTGTGCCTGTTTTAAATAAACTAAATTTGAATGATATGAGGCGAGTTTACCTTGATCATAGTGCAACTACGCCAGTTGATCCTGCTGTTGTTAGTGCTATGACTCCATATTTTAATGAAATTTTTGGCAATCCATCTTCAGTTCATCAATTTGGCAGAGAAGCTAAGGTTGCTATAGAGGAAGCGAGAGGGAAGATAGCAGATTTTATAAATGCAGAGCCATCTGAGATAATTTTCACAAGTGGGGGGACTGAATCGGATAATTTTGCGATTTTGGGCGTGGCGCTTGCGGGTTTTAAAAGGGGAAAGAATCATATAATAACTTCTAAGATTGAACATCACGCCGTGCTTGATGTGTGTATTTATTTGCAAAAAAACGGTTTTGATGTGACATTTTTAGAAGTGGGGAGCGATGGTATAGTTGATCCTGATGATGTGAGAAAATCGATAACTTCAAGAACTTGCCTTGTAACTGTAATGCATGTGAATAATGAAATTGGAACAATACAACCTATCCAAGAAATAGGCAAAATAGCACAGGAATATAATATCCCGTTCCATACGGATGCAGTTCAATCTTTAGGAAAAATTGAGGTTGATGTTAAGAATTTAAATGTTGATTTGCTTTCGGCGTCAGCTCATAAAATTTATGGTCCGAAGGGCGTGGGATTTCTTTATGTTAGAAAGGGGATATACATTGAAAAGTTTCATCACGGCGGTTCGCAGGAAGCTGGAAGAAGAGCGGGGACGGAAGCTGTCCCGTTGATAGTTGGTTTTGGAAAGGCGGTTGAGATTTGTGCCGAGAGGATGAAGTACGATTATGAACATGTAAGTATGTTGAAGGAGCGTATGGTAAAGGGAATATATGAATCTGGATTTGATGAATTTTTAATTTTGAACAGTCCGCTTGATAAAACGATACCACATATCTTGAATTTTTCAGTAAATTCAAGTAAAATTGAAGTAGATGCAGATGCTTTAATTTATGGTTTTGATTTGAGAGGAGTTGCCGTTTCAAATGGTTCAGCGTGCACATCTGGGAGTTTGAAACCGTCTCATGTTATACTTGCTCTTGGAAGGGATGAAAAGACCGCTCTTGCTACGGTTAGATTTTCTTTTGGACGAGGAAACACTGTTGATGATGTCGATTATGCGGTTGAGGTATTTGCGGAGATAGTTCGAAGTTTTGTGGAGAAGGTTGCTTTAAAATAAAAAATTTTGGGCTCATGAGAATTTTTCGAAAGAAGAGTTTAGTCGTTTTCGTAATTTTAGCGTTGCTAGTTTATGATTTTTATCCAAGTTTAGCTTATGCGCAGAAAGAGAAAGTAAAGGTTGGATTTATTGGATTTAAGTTTGAAGGCGTTGGCGTTAAAGTGCAGAGGGATATAACGAACAGCGTTTTATATTTGCTTGCTGGAAAGCCGTCGGTTGAGATCGTTTCTCCTGAGGAGGCGGTATCAATAGTTGGAAGTGAAAAAATTAACTCTGTTTTATCTTTACCTTCGGAGAACGATGTTGTCATCCTTTCGCATATGCTTGGGGTTGATTATTTGTTTTTCGGTAATTTTGTGAACCAAGGAAAAGATACAAATGATGTTGTGCTTTATGGAACTTTTGAATGTTTTGATAGGCCAAAAAGAAGATTTCACACAGTTGAGATAACATGGAGATATGAGGATATCGATAGCGAGGTTAAAAAAATAGACAAGGAATTTATCAGCAAGGTGTTGCCAAAGAGTGGGGGTGTATTTACAAGTTTATTTTTTATAATAGTTCTGGGTTTGGTTATAATCGGGACTTATACGCTTGTATGGGGTTTAGGTGGAGAATCTCAGGAAGCTGGGGCGCCACCTGTGGCACAGTAGGCACAGTAAAAAACTTAGTATGGTGAGATTTATGTTTTGCAAGCTTTTAACACCACTTTTAATCTGCTTCGCATTTATTTCATGTAGAGAGGGATATTTAGCAGATGGCAAGGGTTTTGTTTCATATGAGGTTTCCTTCAACGCAGATAAAAGTTATATAATAAATGAGGCAACATTCATCTTGCAGTTGTATGAATATACACTTGAGATCGTTGATCCCACGAAAGATTATTATGTTGTGCAGACATATTGGAGGGTTCGTGATGGTCAAATTCCATTTGGTTCAGATACGGTTGAAGCTTTATTTAGAGATAGAGTGTTAGTTCATGTTGTTCCGCGGGGAAGAAGTAGTTTTTATTTCAGGACTTATCAGGTTTACAACATTGTGTTTCAGTTTGAGTTTCAGGTGAAGATGGGAGCTAATAATTGGGTTAAGTTTTCACCTCCGAAAGATTATTTAAAGGAGTATTCCGATATAATCAAGGAGTTGAAGATTAGAATGTTAAAGTATGGTCCAAGTCCAGGGGGATAAAAGCAATTTTATTTATTGGTAGTTTTGTTAATTCTTAATAAATCTTGCATTTTTAAGCGGGAATGATTATATTTATGATTGCTCTACCAGTTGAGCTACGGACGTGTTCTGCTTAGCGTGTTTCTTTGTGAATA
>NZ_CZVS01000068.1:0-9103 GCF_001535985.1 Candidatus Kryptonium thompsonii
GTGAAAGCTGGATGGTTTAAAAAGCCAAACAATAAAAAATGGGTTATGATGAAAGAAAAAGCAGGCGGAGGTGTTATGCTTGACCTTGGTATAAGCCTGCTTGACCTTGCATTGTGGATGGCTGGATATCCGGAGGTCAAAAGCGTAAATTCCATATGCTACAAACATCAAACTAAATCAGTGGAGGACAGCGCGATTGTTTTCTTGAAGTTTAAAAACGAAGCGACATTATTTATCGATGTAAGTTGGTCATACGAATTTGAAAACTCAATATTTTATTTGCATATATTTGGAACTCAGGGAACTGGGGAATTAAACCCGTTCAGAATTTATAAAGATATACAGGGAAACCTTGTCAATCTTGCACCCCAAAAGATGGATAGACCTGAAACTCTTTACTGGAAATCTTATGAAAATGAGCTGAAGCATTTCATCGGAGCGGTGCGAAATCTTCATCCCCTTGTTTCAAGCGCAAAGGATGCCCTTTATAGAATGAAAATTGTTGATGCGGTGCCCTGCTCGATGAAACCCTTCAGCAACATAGAATCAGGCCTAAATCTTAAATTCATTCCAACCATAATTTTTCTATCTTTTTCTTGTTCAAGGGCTTTTACAACGGACTCAGCTTCTTTATAATCCCTTGCCAATGGTCTTTCAACGAACACATCTTTTCCAGCCGAAACGCAGGCTATCGCCATTTCAGCGTGAAGATTTGTAGGTGTTAACACTTCAACAGCTTCAATTTCCTCAACTTCTTTAAGCATCTTTTCATAATCTGTGTAAAAGTATGGCACATTGTATTTTTCTGCTAACATCTTTGCCTTTGCCTTATCTGTATCGCACAGGGCAACGATTTGTGCGTTTTCAAGTTTTGAAAGTATGGGAAGATGAACCGCTTGTGCTATACCGCCAAGACCGATTATTCCAAATCTAACTTTCTCCATTGGTCATTTCTGTATTTTTTGAGAAATCAGAGTTCTTTTAAATTTAAATGTTTCGAGAATTTTTTCAACTATTCCATCAGGGTCAAGCTTTAGCATCTTCCAAAGCTCCGCCTGTGTCCCATGCTCAATGAATTCATCAGGTATTCCATGAATCAAGAATTTAACATTTTTAACACCTTTAAATGACGCATATTCAAGGACGGCGCTTCCAAATCCACCAATTATTGTATTTTCTTCAACGGTCACAACCTTATCAAATTTATCAAAAATTTCATCTAAGAGTTTTTTGTCCAACGGTTTGACGAATCGCATGTTTATAACCATCGCATCAACTCCAAATTCTTTAAGTTTCTCCGCAGCTTTTAGACTTGGATACACCATGCTTCCTATTGCAAGTATCGCTATATCTTTTCCTTCTTTCAATACCTCAGCTTTGCCAATTTCAATTAGATCAAACTCTTCTTTAAGTGGGACCCCAATGCCATTTCCTCTTGGATATCTGATAGCTATTGGACCTTTATTGTAAATCGTTGCGGTGTAAAGCATATCCCTGAGTTCGCTTTCATCTTTCGGAGCCATTACCACCATTCCGGGGATAAGCCGTAAGTAGCTTAAGTCAAAGGCACCGTGGTGAGTTGGTCCATCTGCTCCAACAAGCCCGGCTCTATCAAGAGCAAAAACTACATGAAGATGTTGAAGTGCTACATCATGAATAATTTGATCAAAAGCCCTTTGTAAAAATGTCGAATAAATCGCACACACTGGGATATATCCTTCGGTTGCAAGCCCTGCTGCAAATGTCACCGCATGCTGTTCCGCTATTCCAACATCAAAAAATCTCTCGGGGATTTCATTTCTTAAAATGTCAAGTCCTGTTCCTTCGGGCATCGCTGCCGTTATGCCCACAATTTTGCTGTTTTTCCTCGCAAGCTGGACAAGGGCTTCACCAAAAACTTTTGTATAGCTTGGGGGTTGGGGTTTATCGCTTTTATACATCTTTCCTGTAATTTTATCAAATGGCGTCACCCCATGGTATTTTGGTGCGTCGTCCTCGGCTGGTTTATAACCTTTGCCCTTTTGAGTTATAACATGAAGAAGAATTGGACCGTTAAGGTTTTTTATTTCACTTAAAATCTTTATAAGTTTCGGGATGTTGTGACCATTTACAGGACCGAAATATCTAAAGCCAAGGGCTTCAAAAAGCATCCCCGGGGTTATTATTGCCTTCACTCCACCCTCAACTCTCGCTGCAAGTTTTCGGATTCTATCTCCCATTCCATCAAGTTGTCCAGTTAAGTCCCAAACAAATGACTTGAACTTATTGTAATGTGTGCTTGCAATTAATTCTGTAAAATATTTTGAAACTGCCCATACATTTGGAGAGATTGACATATTGTTATCATTTAAAATCACGATTAAATTTTTCCTCAACATCCCAGCATTGTTCATCGCCTCATATGCAAGCCCAGCAGTCATTGCACCATCCCCAATTATTGCGACCACTTTATAATCCTCACCGTCAAAGTCTCTTGCTGTTGCAATCCCTAAAGCAGCTGAGATTGATGTTGAAGCATGCCCTGCGCCGAAAACATCGTAAATGCTTTCACTTCTTTTTAAAAATCCACTTATCCCTTTGAATTGTCTTATGGTGTGAAAAACATCTCTTCTTCCTGTGATTATTTTATGCACATAACCTTGATGCCCTGTATCCCAAATTATCTTATCTCTTGGAGCGTTAAATACATAGTGGACTGCTAATGTTAATTCGACAATACCTAAACTTGCTCCCAAATGTCCCCCAACCTTTGAGATCGTATCAATTATGAATTCCCTTATTTCTTTCGCAAGGATCTCAAGCTCTTGTATACTTAATCTTTTTAAGTCATCTGGGGAGTTTACTCTTGGCAAGACGCTGTAATTTGCTTCAACCTGTGGACTTTTCAAATCCATTTTATATTATCGCCCCCTTAAATTTTGTTGTTAAAATCATCAAAATCGATAAGCGTAAATCCTTGAGATTCATCTTTAATTATTTTCTTTATCCGAAGTTCTGCCTGCGTCAATTTGTGGAGACAATATTTTGAAAGTTTAATTCCTCGCTCATACATTTCAATTGCTTCTTCAAGCGTCACTTGTCCAGTTTCAAGTTTATCAACTATATTTTGGAGTTCTTTTAACGCTTGCTCAAATGTTAAGTTTTCAAGTGAACTTTCTGTTATTTCATTTTTCTTCGCCATATTCTTTCACCACCCCTTTTATTATTCCATCTGATAGTTTTACATTAAACTCGTCGTTTAATTTAAGTTCTTCTTTGCTGTGGACAATTTTTCCGTCTTTATAAACGATGGCATAACCCCTTTTTAAGGCAAGTTCAGGGTTTAGCGATTCAAACCTTTTAAGCCATTGTTCAAAATTATTTTTTATCAATTCAAATCTATGCGACATTGCAATTTCAAGTGCTCGTGTTAATTCATCCAACCTCATCGTGTATTGTCTTAACCAATCGATCGGTCTGTTAAAGGCATAACTTTTCGTTAGATGTTCAACCTCCTTTTTGGCATTTTTTATTTTTTCAATCGTAAGTTGATGAATAGTATACCAAAAATTTCGGATATTTTCAATAACATCATCGCGATTTTTCACAACAAGTTCAGCAGCGGCTGACGGCGTCGGTGCCCTTAGGTCTGCGACGAAATCGCTTATGCTATAATCAATTTCATGTCCAACCGCGCTTATTATCGGTATCTTCGATTCAAAAATCGCTCTGGCGACAATTTCCTCGTTGAAAGCCCATAAATCTTCAATTGAACCTCCACCTCTTCCGACAATTATCACATCAACTTTGCCGTAGAAATTTAAATCCCGAATTGCTTGTGCTATTTCCTCAGCTGCTCCGTCTCCTTGAACTTTCACAGGGTAAAGAATTAATTCTACCGCTGGGAAACGACGCGAAATTATATTTATCATATCTCTTATCGCTGCACCTGTCGGGCTTGTGACTATACCAATTCTATTTGGGTATTCCGGGATTGGTTTTTTAAATCTGGCATCAAACAGTCCTTCGGCAGCGAGTTTCTGTTTTAACATTTCAAACTTTATCTGGAGCTCGCCGATTCCAAGTGGTTCAATGAAATCAACTATAATTTTATATTCCCCGCGCGGTTCATATATTTCTATTTTGCCATGAACAAGAACTTTGTCGCCGTCTTTATAAGTGTAATTTTTTAAATATATATCGGCGTATCTCTTCCATAACGCTGCATCTATCGATGCATTTTCATCTTTGAGTGTGAAATAAACATGTCCGGATGCGTGAATTTTATAATTTGATATTTCACCTTGGAGCCATATATCTTGAAAATTTGGTTCAACTAACTTTTTAATTTGATATGTTAGCTCGGAAACAGTTAGAATCTTTTCCTTTGAAATAAGCGGGAAATAGTTATACATAATTTTTCTTTTAGACCAAGTGTGTTTTCGCTTTGAAAAATTTAAACAACTCAAAGTTTAAAAACAATCTAAGCGAGCTTTCAGCCGGAAATATTATAAACGCACAACCTAACATTCACCTTCTTTGACAAATCGAAGGTTATTTCTGTAGAAAAAATAAAAAGGTCGCCGGGAAATAACGGCGACCAATAAGGAGGTTAAGGAGGAGGAAATTAAGTGCCTGCTAATTCAAGAAGGTGTTCCCACCTTCTATCAACTTCTTTTTGTATCTCTTCTACAAGATGTTGATATTCCGGTTTCAAAAGATGCGCAAATCTACCTTGAGTTTTAAGCCATTCAATAACTGGTTTCTTTTCCCTTGGCTTGTAATTTATTTTATACTTCCCATTTTCAACTTCATAAATTGGCCAGACGCAAGTTTCAACTGCAAGTTTCGCAATTTCAATTCCCTTTTCAGCAGGATATCTCCAACCAAGTGTACATGGTGCGAGTATATTTATGAACTTCGGACCTTTGATTTTTAAAGCTTTTTCAACTTTCATGTTTAAATCTTTCCAATTATGCACAGACGCCTGAGCAACATAAGGAATTCCATGTGCTACCATTATCTGTGTCAAATCTTTGGGGAATTGTTTCTTTCCAAATTCAACTGAACCAACTGGAGTTGTTGATGTTTGAGCTCCAAATGGTGTTGCGCTTGACCTTTGTATTCCTGTATTCATGTAAGCTTCATTGTTATAGCAAATATATAACACATCGTGTCCCCTTTCAGCCATTCCAGATAAAGCTTGAAATCCAATATCGTAGGTTCCGCCATCTCCACCAAATGCGATAAATTTTATCTCTTCATTTATTTTGCCCTTTTTCTTTAATGCTTTATAAGCAGATTCAACACCGCTCATAACCGCTGCAACATTTTCAAAGGCAACATGAATGTAGGGGACATTCCATGCAGTATAGGGGAATATAGTTGAAACAACCTCCATACAGCCCGTTGCAAAACCAACAACAATTGGATAATCAGCGGATAAAGTCACCTGCCTTAATGCAACAGCTGGCAGGCAACCTGCACACGCTCTATGACCAGCTGTGAATTTTACCGTTCTTTGTGATAACTCTTTTAGATTTGCCATTTTAGCCTGCGATGTTAATTTTTGATTTTTAACTTAGCTTTTTGCTCAATGTAATTCTCTTCACCACGCACCCCAACATAACGAGGTAGATTCGGAACCTCGCCTGAAATTCTAACCTTTTCAAGCTCGTTGAAAATTTTTATTATATCCTTTGGAGTGATATCTCTTCCACCAAGCCCATAGATATAGTTTACAATTGGAAGATTTGAAAGACTTGTTCCCTGCAAAGATGCTTTAACATCGAGACAAACTGGACCACACGGTGAGCCAAAAGCAATCGCTCTGTCCATCACGCCAACCACTGACGCATTTGAAAGAAATTCTTTTATTTCATCCCTTGGGAAAGGTCTGTAAACCCTTATTTTTAATCCTCCAACTTTTAAACCTTTCAATCTCAACTCATCAACTACATCTTTTATGGTCCCAGCGGTTGAACCAAGAGAAATTAAAATTATATCAGCATCATCGATCTCATAAGGTTCAACATAAGAATACCTTCTTCCACTGATTTTGTAATACTCTTCGTCTATCTCTTTTATAAGTTTATACGCGTTTTCCATTGCCTCCGCTTGTGCTCTTTTATGCTCAAAGTAATAATCCTGTAAATCAAGCGGACCCATCGTCACAGGGTTTTTAACATCCAAAAGCTTATATTTTGGGTTATACTCACCTATAAAGTTTTTAACAACATCGTCATCAAGAACTTCTACCCTTTCCATAGTATGACTTATTATGAAACCATCCATTGTCACCATCACCGGGAGAAGGATATCTGGATGTTCCGCAATCCTCACTGCGATAATGGTATTATCGTAAGCTTCCTGTGCATTCTCTGAAAAAATTTGTATCCATCCAGAGTCCCTCGCTCCCATTGTGTCTGAGTGATCGCCGTGAATGTTTATAGGGGCGCTCAAAGCTCTATTTACCACAGGCATAACTATTGGTAATCTCAGCCCAGCTGCGATGTAAAGAATTTCCCACATTAACGCAAGTCCTTGTGAACTTGTCGCTGTCATTGCTCTTGCACCAGCTGCACTTGCTCCAACCGTTGCACTCAATGCACTATGCTCTGATTCAACAAGAACCATTTCGGTATCAACGAGGCCATCGGCGACAAATTCAGTGAATCTGTGCATTAATTCCGTCTGAGGTGTAATCGGATATGCAGCGACGACATCGGGATTAATCTGCCTCATTGCCTCTGCGACGGCTTCATTTCCCGTTAAAGCCATTACTTTCATTTTTTACCTCCAAATAAAATTTTTTGATTATTGATGTTCAAGAACCATCGTTATAGCTTTGCTCTTATCGGGACAAACTTCAGCACAAATTCCACAACCTTTACAATGCTCATAATCAAATCCAATGAGTTTACCATCTTGAACGATTATTGAATTATCGGGGCAGTAAATCCAACAGATTAAACAATCGTTACATTTTGATTTATCAAGGACTGGTTTAAATGTCCTCCATGAACCAGTTTTATATTTGATGGCGTTTCCTGGTTCATCAATTACAGCTCCGACTGGGAGCTCAAACCATTTTTTTAGTTCATTCATTCTCCTTTTACCTCCTCAAATGCTTTTTTTATCGCTTGGACGTTGCCTTCAACGACTTTATCACTAAACTTTTTGCTGAATTTCTTAACTATGTTTTTCAAAAGTGTATCAAGGTCTAAAACCCCTGTAACCTTTATCAATGCACCGAGCATAACAGTATTTGGAATTGGCCTACCTATTGTGTCAAGGGCTATTTTTGTTGCGTTCACTGTGTAGATTTTGCCTTTCTTTATCCCAAACTGTTTGCGTATTTGTTCAGGACTTTTTTCTGTGTTGATGATTAAAATTCCATCCTCTGGCATTCCCTCTGTTACATCAATAGTCTCAAGTAATGTTTGATCGAGAACTACTACAACTCGTGGATTTTCAA
The DNA here is from genome assembly GCF_001535985.1 of Candidatus Kryptonium thompsonii. Taxonomy (NCBI): domain Bacteria; kingdom Pseudomonadati; phylum Candidatus Kryptoniota; genus Candidatus Kryptonium; species Candidatus Kryptonium thompsonii. The sequence continues at coordinate 7,457 of NZ_CZVS01000068.1, forward strand.
TTCCACTATGTATCCTTATCGGTTTATCATCAATCCTTGTAAAACCTTTTACAGGTGCTCCCATTCTCTCTGGACCATATTCGGGAAATCCTTGGGCAAATTTACCTTCTTCAATCGCTGTTTCTGCAAATAGCATTGCTGCTGTTTTTGCTCCTTGTCCTCCACGACCATGCCATCTTATTTCAATCATTGCAAAATTTCGGACTTAAATTTTGTTTTTTCTTGAAAAGGAAATTCAAAAAGCGTGCCAAATCATAAAAAATTGCAAGATAATAACTTTGGAATCTATTCGAGGTGTAAATTTGTCTCAAAAATTCAAGTAGTGGCAAAGTGAGGCATTTTATTGTTGGATGGAGCGAAGAAGTTCAAAATATTTTTTTATCAAGGCTTCGTAATCTTTGTGATAGTTTTCTCGAATTGATTTTAAAAGGTCTTGAAAGATTTTTTCCTTTTCTTCTTCAAACTTTAATTCAGCGGGGCTTTGCCTTGTTATGTTTTGTCCGGGTCTTGACTCGCGTTGTTTTTCAAAATCACGTTCATGAATTGAACGCTGAGCATCAAGAAGGCGCGAAAGAATTCTGTCTTGCTTTCGGATTGTCTCCTCATTTAGATTTCCCGATTCAAGGTCGCTTATAACTTCCTTCATTTCCTCAGCGATCTTATTCATATCACCAAGAATTCTGCCTTTATTCCCTGAAAGTTCAGCTTCTTTCATCAATTCTTGTAGTGACTTTCGGATGAGTTCTTGTTGAGCTGCTAACCTTGCCATCTCTGCTTGTTGCTGAAGTGAAAGTTGTTGCATTAGCTCTTGGGTTGCTTGATTTAAGCCCAACTGTTGCATCGCAAGTTGGTTTAACTGCTGAAGCAAAAATTGTAATCCGCCTCCAGCTCCACCTTGCATCATTGCCTGCATCGCATTTCCAAGCTGGATTATTGCTTTGTTAAGTGAGTTCATCGCTTCAGTTTGAAATTTTGAAGAATTTGCGTTATCCCTCGTTGAGAGCGATTCAATCGCACGATGCATGTTCATTAAGGCGGAGCCAATTTCCCGGCCCATATCTGGGGTTATTGCAAATGTTTTCTGCGAAAGCTCAATCAATTCACTTGCAACCGAATTTAACCCCGAGAGCAAATCCATTTGCTCACGTGCAAGGTCATGAAGCTTTGAAGAGCCCGGCGATGAATTTTGAGTTTCACGTTTTATCTCTTCTTGCTCTTTTGAAAGCGTAAGCAGATCTTTTTGAATTTTTTGCATCTTTGAAATTATCTGACGCTGTTGATTCTGCATTAATTGCTGTTGGAGTGATTGTAAACCACTTTGCATCTGCATAAGCCCTTCCGAAAGTTCAAATTGAATCTGCCCAGCCTCCTTTAAATTCCCAGACATTATCTTTTCTCCAGCCTTGTCAAATTTCTGACCAAACTTTTTCTCCTTTATCTCGTTTAAAATTTTTTCGAGTGAATCTAATGGCATTTCATTTTTAAACTCACCCATCCTTTCCTTTAAATTCTCAAGGTTTTCTTCAATTTTTTCTACTTCCTCTTTTAACTCCCTTTGCTCATCGCTTAATTGTTTAAGTTGAGATTTATTCTTTGGGTTTACAAAGATGCGACTTGCGTATAAATTAAACTTTTCAAGATATGTTA
>NZ_CZVS01000069.1:0-8553 GCF_001535985.1 Candidatus Kryptonium thompsonii
AAGTGGAAAAGCAGGTGACGGAGCCAATTGAATCAATCCTTGGGACGGTTGGAGGTGTTAAAAAAGTTACATCAATTTCGCGCGAGGGGCTTTCGCTTGTTCGTTTGCAGTTTTACTGGGGCACTGATATCGATTATGCAATGCTTGAGGTAAGGGAAAAACTTGACGCTGTAAGACAATCTCTCCCAGAGGAGGCTGGAAGGCCTACGATTGTTAAAATTGATCCTTCGTCTGAGTCAATAATAACCATTGCCTTAACTTATTCGGATAGAGATGTATCGGAGAGCGGAATCGCGAATTTGAAAGAGTTCGCGGAAGCTCTTGTGAAAAGACGGCTTGAACAAATTGAAGGGGTTTCCCAAGCGGTTGTGGCTGGAGGATATAGCAGGGAAATTTTAGTTGTGGTTGATGTTGAAAAGATGAAATCGTTTAATTTAACCTTTGATGATATTGCAAATGCGTTAAAAAGTTCAAATATGAGCATCGCTGGTGGGACGATAAAACAGGGGAATCTCAGATACCCGTTCCGTGTCGCATCTGAATTCCAAAGCTTGAAGGATATTGAAAGTGTTGTTATTAGGAAAGGTCAAGGTGCTGGCGTTCGCTTATCCGAGGTCGCAAAAGTTGTTGAAGGTTTTTCAGAAAGGCAGGGATTGACGAGATTGAATGGGAGCGAGGCAATTTTAATTTTTGTGAAAAAGGAAGCACTTGCAAATACGATAAAGGTAAGCGAGAAAGTATCCAAAGTTGTATCCGAACTTATTAGAGATTATCCAGAAGTTAAAATGGAGATAGTTTTCGATCAGGCGGAATTTATAAAGAAGTCAATTTCCGATATTGAGCAGGCAATTTTCTGGGGCGCTTTGCTTGCTTTCCTCGTCCTTTTCCTGTTCCTGCGCGATTGGAGATATCCGATGATAATTGGAATGGTTACTCCATTTTCAATCCTTGCAACGGTTGTGATGATGTATATTACGGGTGTAAATTTCAACATAATTTCGCTTACAGGTCTTGCGCTTGGCATCGGGATGATCGGAGACAACGCGGTGATCATAGTTGAGAATTTCACGAGATTGAGGGAGCAGGGGCTAAGTGTTAAAGATGCGGTTTTAAAAGGTGCGAGGGAGATAAATCTTGCTGTTTCAGCGGCGACATTTACAAATGTTGCCATATTTTTGCCTGTCGTCCTTGTCAAAGGGATCGCTCAAAAGTTTTTCCTTGATATGGGGCTTACAATGACTTTTTCGCTTATATCTTCACTTGTTGTCGCAGTGATGCTCGTCCCATCTCTTCTTTCAAGATTAAAGGACAAAAAAGAGAAATCAGACATTGAGAAAAATCCCTTCATCAAAGCCTATGAAAAATTCATGGCTTTATATTTATCTTCTTTAAGATGGATGTTGAGGAACAGGGGAATGGTTTTGGCTGTGACGACAGTTTTAACTTTGATCTCGCTTTTGATAGCATTTCTCATCAAGGCTGAACAAGCCCCGGATATTGATCAGAGCAGATTCACAATAGAGATAAATATGCCTTACGGCTCGACGCTTGAAGTTATCTCAAATGTTGCCGGTATGATTGAAAAGGAGTTGTTAAGCATAAATGAAATTCAAGCGGTTGTTTCGGATCTCGGTATATCTTCACAGGAGGACTATTTTAGCATTTTGTTTGCAAGTTTAAACAAGGGTAAAATTTATGTAAAGATAAAGCCCGAGTATAAGGTTGATGATGTTATGGATAAGGTTCGTTCTTATTTTGAGAGAAGTGGTTTAATTAAAACTTTAAGTTCGCTCGGCGCTGAAGTTTCGTTTCAGAGGAGAAGCACAACATTTGAGAGGATCCTTCAAACTACAGAAGATGATATCGCCATAAAAATTGCTGGTAAAGGATTTGCAAGCTCATCGTTTGATTCATTGCTTTTCATCGCAAAAGATATAGTTGAAAAAATTAAAAACATCCCAAAGGTAACCGATTTAAGGACCATCCCCGGTCCGGGCAATCCGCAGGTGAGAATACTTGTTGATAAATCCGCCATTGAAAAATATGATCTAAATAGTTCTGATATCGTTTCTGAGGTGGCGGGTTATTTGAGAGGGAAAGTTGCCACTTATATAAGCAGGTTTAACGAGCAAATTCCGATTCGCATCATCTCGGATAAATCAAGGGATGAGGACGCCTTATTTTCGCTTTTAAATTACAGTTTAAAAGCTAACAATTCAAAAAGTTCTTCGTTAGTTCCTATTCAATCTGTTGTAAAAATAGAAAAGGGACAAGGGTTGAACGAAATTTATCATGAAAATGGGAACAGGGTAGCTCTTGTAGTTGCAAATTCAAGAGGTGGGAATATTTTTGCGATAAATAATCAAATAAGCGATGCGATCAAAGATATCGAGTTAAGGTATCAAAACATTTCAATTAAAATTGGCGGGAAGATTGAGGAAATTTACGAGTCATATAGAGGGCTTTTGATCATAATTTTGCTTTCAATTTTCATAGTTTATATGATACTCGCTTCTGAGTATGAATCGATCGTTTATCCATTTGTCATTTTATTGACAAGTCCGCTTGCGCTTGTTGGAGCTTTCATAGCCATGTATCTTGCAGGGCAAAGTTATAATGTGATGTCAATAGTTGGGCTTGTTATAATGCTTGGTGCTATAGATAACGATGCGGTGATCGCTGTTGACCTTATAATATTAAACCGAAGGGATGGGATGCCGCTTGAGGATTCCATAATTGATGGGATGAGGAAAAGGTTCAGGCCGATCGTGATGACAACGCTCACAACTATACTCGGCATCATTCCACTTATCGTTGGTTTTGGAAAAGGGCTTGAGCTTGCGGTTGCGATAAGTTATCCCATAATCGGGGGTTTGATTGCATCGACTATTTTCACACTTTTTATAATTCCCGTCGTTTATACCTATTTTGATAAGTTTTCTCTAAAAGGAAGGTAGGTCTTTGGATTGTCATGCTTGAGAAAATTTTAAAAAGGCCGGTCACCGTTTTAATGTTTTATTTTACGCTTTTAATTTTAATGCTTTTTTCGCTCACTCAACTTGCGATTGAGATAACCCCGGAGATTGATTTCCCGAAGCTTTATGTTGTCGCAAACTGGCGTGGTGTTTCAGCGGAACTGGTTGAAAGGTTTATCACCACAAAGATTGAAGAGGTCGCGGTAACTGTTGCGGGTGTGAAGAAAGTTTCATCGAGAACACGGGAGGGAAATTCGTGGGTTGAAATTGAGTTTCAGAAAAATGTTGATATTGATTTTGCAAGACTTGAACTATCCGAAAAGCTCGCGTCTGTTTATAGAACTTTTCCTGAGGGAGCTGAGTATCCGCAGATTCAAAAGTATGTCCCTTCGGAATTTCAGGAACTTCAAGGATTTATGAGCTTGAGCATTTATGGTGATGCTGAAATCACAAAAATTCAAAAGATAGTTGATGAGATAATTAAACCTTCGCTTTTGGGGATAAAGGGGATCGCGAATGTAAGGGTGCTTGGCGGAGTTAAAAGGGAGATTTTGATAAATGTGGATGAAGAAAAATTAAAAAATTTCGGCGTCAGCATCTATGAGCTTATAAAAGCATTGAACGAATATCAAATCTATAGCCTTGCTGGTTATGTTGATGAGGGAAAGATCAGGCATTTCATTTATACTGGAAATTATTTCAAGGATGTCGATGAAATTAAAAATATCAAAATCAGCAATGGGCAGGGGATTTATGTAAAGCTTTCTGATTTCGCAAATGTTGTTGACACAATATCGGAACCCAACAGCTATTCAAGGATAAACGGGATGCCTTTTCTAACGGTTGAGATTGATAAGGAGCCGGGGGTAAATATGATAAAAGTTGCAAACTTAGTTGATGAAAAAATTAACGAGTTAAAAGATTTAATAAATTCCAGATATGGCTTAAAAATTGAGATCGAGAAGGTTTACGATAGAAGCAAAAATATAAAAATGGAAATAAGGGAGCTTGCAAATAAAGCTTTAATCTCCGCTGGATTTATTGTTTTGATTCTCATCCTGTTCCTGCGTAATGTTGTTTCATCATTTATTGTCTTCCTTTCTGTTATTTTTTCAATCTCGGGTGTGATTGTGTTCTTATATGCTTCTGGGATTGGGCTTAACATAATGACTCTTTCAGCGTTGGCTTTATCTTTCGGGATAGTGATCGACAATTCAATTGTAATTTTTGAAAACATCCAGAGATATTTTGAGGAGCGGAGAAAATTTGATATTGAAGTCATCCTTACGGCGGTTGATGAGATGAAATTGCCCGTCGTCGCAGCTTCACTTACAACTGTTGGTGCACTTGTCCCTGTTTTCTTGCTTCCCGAAAATTTGAAGCCGTATTTTGTTCAGTTCGCTATCACAGCTGGTTTTGTTGTTATTTTTTCTCTCTTGGTCTCATTGACCTTTATTCCGATCGTTTCGCTTAAAGTTTTGAACAGGGTTAAGCCAAAGAAAGAAATGAGGATTTTAGGGTTCATCTCGGGTGTTTACGCAAAAATTTTACGCTGGAATTTGCGCCATAAATGGTTTGTTTTTTCTTTGGTTGTTTTGCTTTTTGGATTACCTGTGTGGATGTTGCCAGAAAAAATTGAGGTAAATGAGGAAAAAGTTAGTTTCGAAATTTTTGGGAGAAAAATTTCGCTTGTTGGGATCGCAGAGCTTTACAATAAAATCTTTTCAAGCAAATTTTATGTCACCGCGAAACCTTATATTGACCATATACTTGGAGGGACATCACATCTTTTCTTCAAGTATGTCTATAAGGGCGAGCTATGGAGGTGGGGTACCGAGACATATATAGTAGTTGATATAAGAGCTCCCCAAGGCACGGAGATTTCAAGAATTGATGAGTTTGTCAGAAAAATTGAAAAGCAATTAGGAAAAAATCTTAGCCACATAGAAAAGTTCACATCTTTGATCTCAAATAGATATGCTACTATAAGAGTTGATTTCAATGATAAGGTTGCGATGACTTCAATACCTTACATAATTAAGGAGAATTTAATCTCGTTATGTGCGCAGACAAGCGGATTCACGGTATCCGTTTATGGATTTGGTCCCGGATTTTACTCCGGTGGGGTGATTATCCCAAGCTTTTCAATCCAAATTCTTGGCTATAATTATGATGTTGTAAAACAAATAGCACAAAACATAGCTGAAATCGTCTCGCAAAATCCAAGGGTTTCGGATATTGAACTTGACAGGGTGCCGTGGATGTCAAAGGAATACGAGGTTGTCGCTTCAGTTGATAGAGAAAAATTAAGCAAATATGGGATTAACCTTGGGGAGTTAATTTATTTCATCGCGGGGAAATTAAGAATGTCGGTTGAAAATTTAAATATGAAGATAGAAAATCAAAATGTTAAATTGAAAATCACTGTTTCAAAATCGGGAGATACGGATACCGGGGTTGATGTGAGGGAACTTTTGGAATCAAACTTTGTAACGAGAGATAGAAGTGTAAAGTTGGCGGATATTTTAAAGGTTGAGTTTGTTCCAACGATGCCGGAGATACGGCGTGAAAATCAACAATATACAAGATATATAACCTTTAACTACAAAGGTCCTTATAACTACGGAAGTAAATTCACGGATGCAGTTATAAAAAGCGTTAAAGTTCCACCTGGGTATGAGGTGAAGAGAGTTGAACGTTTACTCTTTTTATTTGGTGAAAGGGAGAAAATACCGTTGATATTAATTGCGATTGTTTCCGTCTGTCTTGTTTTCATGATCACTGCTTCGCTTTATGAATCTTTCAGGAAGCCGTTCGTCATCATATTATCTGTTCCGATGTCTTTGATAGGTTTATTTGCTGTGTTTTATCTTTTTGATGTTAACTTCGGCAGGGGTGGATATGCAGGGCTTATACTTTTGATAGGTCTATCGGTTAACAATGGGGTAATTCTTGTTGATAAAATTGCAAATTCAATTTCAAAATCGGGTGTTAAAATCCAGGATTCAATCTATGATGATATTCTCATATCAGCTTCTTTCAGCAGGGTGAGGTCAATTTTGATAACGAATTTTACGACGATAGCTGGGTTTGCACCGTTTATTTTTACGAAGAATATATATTCGCTTTGGTATCCGTTTGCAGTTGCTGTTTCAGGTGGACTTTTGTTTTCAATATTAATTGTTCTTTTAGTCACCCCCGTATTTTATAAAATTATTGTCAAATAAATTGAGGTGTTAAATATGGTGGGAAAGATTGCGTTTAAAAAGTTTTTTATCTTCGCTGGCATTTTCGTAATTCTTGGTGCCATTTTAATTTTGGGGTTAATTTTATCTGGAGATGATGACAAGGAAACCACAGCATTAAAAGAAGTAGAAACGGGAGAGATATTTTTCCCTGTTAAAATCGATGTCGCAAGGAAAGGCGATCTCATACAGTTGATAAGCGCAAGTGCTCTGGCGAAACCAGCTTGTGAGATCGACATAATCCCAAGGGTTGGTGGCCAAATTGTCAACTTAAATGCCTACAATGGTAAGTTCGTTAAAGAGGGAGAACTAATTTTAAAGATTGATGATACGGAGTTTAAGATAGCCTTAAAACAGGCGGAGCATAATTTGCTTGATGCGAGAGTTGAATATAATCTTATGAAATCCGGCATCGTCCCAGGGGGTGGGAATCCGGAAAGATTTAAAAGGGAAATTGATAGTTTAAGGGTTATTTACGAAGATATGAGGAAAAAATTTGAAGCGGGGCAGATAAGCGAGGTGGAAATTGAAAGAGTTAAAAGAGATTACGAGGCTTTGCTTGTTTATAGCGATGTGAACAGAGAAGATGTAATCGCAAATAAAAGCGGTTTAAATAGAGCCTTGGTTGAGTATGAGAAAGCAAAATTAAATTTAAGCTATACAGAAATAAAAGCTCCCTTCTCTGGATACATAGCGGATTGTGAGTTGACCCCCGGGGATTACATCACAGCTGGGCAAAAATGTATGAAGCTTGTTGATATATCAAAAATCAGGGTGATCTGTGAGTTGACAGAAATGCAAATGGCAAGGATTAATCTTGGAAATATAGCTGAGGTTGAATTCGTCGCTTATCCTGGGGAAGTTTTCAAAGGAAGAGTTGTAGAGATAAACCCTTACATTGATATTAAAAGACGGCTTGGAAAAGTTGTAATAGAGATTGAAAATCCTGAACATAAAATAAAACCTGGCATGTTTGGAAGTGTGAGAATCCAGGGTGAAGTTTATAAAAATATCTTGCTTGTTCCAAGGCGGGCAGTTATTATGCGTGATGATAAACCAGTTGTGTTTGTTTACCAAAGCAACGGCGAAGATCAAGGGCTTTCTAAATGGTTCTATGTTGAACTTGGTCGTGAAAATGAGCAATTTTATGAGATAAAAAGTGGAATAAATCCTGGAGATACGATAATCGTTGAGGGAAACTATAACCTTGCGCATGATTCAAAGGTTAAAATCGTAAGGTGAAAACCAAATTGGGGGGATGATTATGCTTCTTAATAAAAGAAATCTTGAAAACTTTATTCGGGGGAATATCTCAAAGCAAAATTTTTGTGTAAGTGAAGTTGCTGATTATTTCGATGTTTCAGTCTCGTATCTATATGATTTCATCGCTGAAAATTACGGGACAACTTTACATAAACTTATTGAGACATACCGTCTTGAAAAGGCGATAAGGTTGATTTCGGAGGGGGTTAATTTCAAAAATGTTTGTAAAGAGTGTGGTTATTACAGAATTAGAACATTTAGAGGGGCTTTTAAAAGGAGATTGGGGATTTCGCCATTGGAGTTTAAGAGGATGCTGGATGAGAACTTTGAATTTAAAGAGAAATTGGTTCGGAATTATTTGGGAATTTTATGGGATGGGGTGAGGGGTTGGTGTGATGATAAAGTGTAAAAATTTTCCGTAAAAAATTTCCGCAAAAATTTTCCGTAAAAACTTTCCCCTTTTCTTGACAAAAAGATTTTGATGATTTAAATTCTTGGGTGAGAAAAATAATTTAGTTTTGATTTATGACTGTTAAGTTGATTTCAATTTTAAGGGTAATAATTGGACTTGTTTTCGTTGTTTCGGGATTTGGGAAGTTAATTGATATTAATGAGTTTGCTAATATCGTTAGATCTTACGGATTTTTCCCCAATTTTTTAGTATTTTCATTTTCAATTTCGCTGTCACTTTTTGAGATTTTACTTGGGATGATGTTTTTGTTAAAAATGTGGGTTAGGTTTGTTAGTGTGGCTTTATTATTGTTTTCAATTCTTTTCTTTTTTGCTTTGATATATGGTTTTTATTATTTGGGGCTTGATGAGTGTGGTTGCTTTGGAAGTATTTTAAGTATTAGCGATAGATTTGCTAATTTGTTGAAGTCAGTTATCTTAATTGTTTCAATTAGTTTATACATTTTGATTGAGAGGTTATATTCTTTCAAATTCTTTTTTAAATTTCTTGTTTTTGTTCTTTTATTTTCAAGTTTGTTAATTTTAGCTTTTGCATACGGTGGCCATGTTGATTATGGTGAAATTGATTTAAGTTTTTTAGGTGGTCAAATTGACAATGA
>NZ_CZVS01000070.1:0-8276 GCF_001535985.1 Candidatus Kryptonium thompsonii
AGGGTTGCAAAAGCAATTTTAGAAAGCTTTGCGTATTCGTATTTTATCGGATAAATTTTTTGGTTAATTATAAAAAGTGAAACTGACATTGCAAGGTAACTTATAAATGTAGCCCACGCAGCACCGTAAATTCCAAACATTGGAATTAAAGCATAGTTCCCAATTATATTAGCCAACGCACCTAATCCAGTAATATACGGCAGGTATTTTGTCTTTTTTTCTATGTAAACCCCTACTATCAAGTTAACATAAATCCCGTTGAAAAGATAGCCAGCCAAAATTATTGGCACAATTCCAAGTCCACCCCAATAATCAGGATGTATAATATGTCTTCCCAGAATTTTTATCCTGACGAAGTCATCGATGAAAAATGAGACAAGAAGGAATAAAAATGACGCAGTTAAAACGAAATAAGTCATAACTTTTGAAAAGATAACCTTTGCATCTGGACGATTTGCATTTTTCAAAAAGAATGGCCTCCATGCATAGTCGAACATTGACACAAAAAGCATCATGAAAATCCCAAGCCGATAGTTTGCTTGATAAATTCCAACAGTTTCATCATTTGTTAACGCCTTTAAAATGGGGCGATCCACCACTTGGATTATCATTGCAGATAATCCCGACGGTATGTAGGGAAGCCCGAATTTTAGAAGTTGAATATAAAGGCTTCTTAAGAAAGAAAACGAAAAGTTTAAAAAAATTACAGGCAGAAGCATCGCAAATGTCATGGCTGATGCTGTAAGCCCACTTATGAAAATTCCGTAGATTCCAAGCTTGAATTTTAATAGGAGTAAAATGTTAAGGGCTACATTTACAACTATGTTAAGTATTTTGATCATTGAAAAAATTAACGCTTTACTCTCAAGCCTTAGATATGCAAGTGGGATTATAGACACGGCGTCAAAAAATAAAATCCACGCGGAGTATTTCACACAAACCGAGTATTTGGACGGTATAGCGATTATCTTTGTGATATCGTCCGAGAAAATATGAAGCAAACTTGAAAAAAATAAAGATGAAAAAAAGATTGAAATAAACGGCGTGCTAAAGTTATCTTTTTTGGTCCCGATTTCAAGTGATGAAGCGTATCTTAGATATGCCGACTCCATGCCGTAGGAATAAATCACGTTCAGGAAAGCTATATAAGCATAAATTGTTGTGACTATACCGTACTCTTCGGGTTTTAAGATGTTCGTGTAAAAGGGGACGAGAATAAAATTTAAAAATCGCCCAATTATTGTGCTTAGTCCATAAATTGCGGTTTCTTTTCCAAGCTGTCTTATTTGTTGAAACATCAATGCAGGTTTTTATCTTTATGGCCAGATGATATGAGACTCTGCGTGATATGAGCTTCTTACAAGCGGGCCAGATTCCACATATTTGAACCCCATTTCAATACCGAGTTTTTTCAACATTTCAAATTCTTCGGGGGTGACATATCTGTCGACGGGCAAATGCATTTTAGTTGGTTGGAGATATTGGCCAAGCGTAAGTATATCAACATCAATAGCTCTTAAATCTTTCATAACTTCAATTACTTCATCAATCGTTTCACCTATTCCAAGCATCATTCCTGTTTTTGTGATGAGACCATGTTTTTTACAGTAGCTTAAAACTTTCAAACTTCTCTCATATTTGGCTTGGGGTCGGACTATCTTATAAAGTCGTGGGACGGTTTCAACATTATGATTTAAAATATCTGGTTTTGCTTCAATTATAACATCAAGTGCGGATTCATCTCCTTTGAAATCGGGAATCAAAACCTCAACTCTACATTCTGGAACGAGATTTCTGATTTGCCTTATCGTTTCAGCAAAAATCCCAGCGCCACCATCTTTTAAATCATCTCGATTGACAGAAGTTATAACTGCGTGTTTTATTCCCATGAGTTTAACCGCTTGTGCTACTCTTCTAGGTTCATCAGAATCAAACCATGTAGGTTTACCTGTTTTGACGGCGCAAAAAACCACAGCTTCGTGTGCATACATCCCCCAATATCATAAAAGTTGCCGTTCCCCTTGACCAGCATTCTGACATATTTGGACATTTTGCCTCTTCACAAACTGTGTTAAGTCTATAATTGTTCACAATATTTCGCACATGCATAAATGAGTCATTAATTTGAAGCTTTATCTTCAGCCACTCAGGACGTTTTTCTTTTATCTGCATGTTTTTTGGAAATTTGTTTTTTGTTATACAAAGTTAAAAATTTTGTTTGAGAAATGAAATTTTTATTTTTACTTGTGCCTTGATTTAAATTCAAAACAAAAAGTTTGAGCGGATGAGTTCGATCTCTTTCAATATAAACTTGGTTGTGCTTTTGCTTGCAGTTGTAGTTTCACTTGGGATTAGTTTACTATCATACCATCGTATTTCGCTCTCCGATGGAAATAGAAAAATTGTCCTTTTGTTCGTTTTGAGAAGCGTTGCTGTATTTATAGCATTTCTTTTAATTTCAGAACCAATTTTAACGCTTATTTCAAAATCGACAAAATTGCCCGCTATCGCAATTTTAATTGATAACTCAAAGAGCATGGGTATTAAAGATCGTTTGGGTGATAGGAAAAAGTATACCAAGGAAATTGTTGATAAATTATCCCAGCTTAAAATTCATGGTGAGAAAAAATTTTTCACTTTTTCAAGTGATGTTGAAGAAATAAAAAACTTCACATCAGATTCCCTTTCGTTTGCTGGTGGGGTGACAGACATCGGGGGAGCGTTGAGAAAAATTCAAGGAATAGCAACGCAGGAGAATATAAAGTCAATCGTTCTTGTTTCGGATGGTGTCTATAATGCGGGGGAAAATCCAATTTATATTGCGGAGAAACTCGGCTTACCGATTTTTACAATTGGTGTTGGTGATTCAAATATACAAAGGGATTTAAAAGTTGTGGATGTTTTAACAAATGAAGTTTCATATGCTGGGGTTGAGACACCGCTTGTTGCAAGGATTGAAAGTGCTGAGTTTGGTGGGAACGAGGTTATGGTATCACTTTACGATGAGAAAAGTGAAATTGCGAGGGAGAAGTTAAGTTTAAGTGGCGGTGTCAATGAATATGTTCTAAACTTCAAATTTATCCCAAAGGAAGAAGGTTTAAAGAAGTTTACAATTAAAATTCAGCATCTCCCTGGCGAGGTAACTTATCAGAACAATCAAAAATCTTTTTATGTGAAGGTTTTAAAAAGCAAGTACAAAATTTTAATTATAAGCGGAGCCCCAAGCCCTGACCTCGCTTTTGTGAAGAGAACCATTGGTGAAAATAAAAATTACGAAATCATTTCATACACCGAGAAACGAAGCGGTGAGTTTATAGAGGGTAATTTTAACATCAAAGATGCTGAAACATCCGACGCAATTGTATTTATCGGCTATCCGGTGAAAACATCAAATGTTGAGATAACAAATAAGTTGAAAAGCGTGATCGTTTCTCAGAACAAGCCATTTTTTTTCTTAATGAGCAGGACAATTGATTTTGATAAATTAAAGTTCTTTTCGGATGTTTTACCATTTAGATTTTCGCGAGTTCTCGCGGATGAAGATGTAGTTAATTTGTTTATAACTGAAGAGGGAAGAAGTCATGCCGTTACAGACTTAAAAGATAGAAATCATATCTGGAATATTCTACCGCCAATTTTTAAACTTCGTGCTGTTTTCAATGCGATCCCTGGTTCAACTGTCCTTGCGAAGGTGAGATATCAAAATGTTGAGACGCAAGAACCATTGATAATTGCAAGCAATCTTGGAAATAGAAAATCCGTTGCCATCTTGGGTTATGGAATTTGGAGATGGAAACTTATGACCGTGCCAAACAAAGAGTTTGAAGGTTTCTTTGAAACATTTATCAATAATTTGATCCGATGGTTAATTGCACCGGTTGAAGAAGAATTTATAAAATTTAAAATTTCTAAAAACTTTTTCAGCGAAGATGAAACGGTTGAATTTTCATCCCAGGTCTATGGCGAGGATTATTCACCTATAAATGATGCGGAGGTTAAGGTGAGCATTTTAAATCAGGAGACTAATGAAGTTGTGCGTGAATTTAACCTTGAGCAGGTGACGGCTGGAATTTACTCTGGAAGTCTTAGTCTTTTAAAAGGAGATTATAGATATGAAGCAAACGTTTCAAGGCGCGGGAAAGTTTTAAGAGATTTTTCAGGGCGTTTCACAGTTGGTGAATCTGAAGTTGAATTTTTAAATACACGTATGGATTCAAAACTTCTTCGGGAGATCGCCTTTAAGAGTGGGGGACTTTTTTTGAAACCAGATGAAATTGAGATTTTAGGGGAATTAATAACATCTGGAGCTGATTTTAAGCCAGCGATAGTTGAAAAGAAAAGGGAATATGTTTTAAGATCTAGGCTTGAACCGCTTATGATTGTGATAGTTTTGCTTTCGATTGAGTGGTTTTTGAGGAAAAGGTTTGGGCTTGCGTGATTTATTTTTATTCGGATCGTGGATGTGCAAGTTTATAGCTCTTTTTAAGGTGTTCAACTGTCACGTGGGTGTATCTTTGCGTTGTTGATAAACTTGAATGACCCAAAAGCTCTTTGACAGCCATTATATCAGCTCCGTGATTTAAAAGGTGCGTTGCAAATGAATGACGAAAAACATGCGGTCCTTTTTTCTCAAGATCTGCAATCGCAGATATATATTTGCTAACTATATTATAAACTTCAACTGGTGTTATCCTTTTCCCCTTTGAAGATAAAAACAGCGCTTTTTTATCATCTTCTGTTTGTTGTGGCGTTGTAAAATTTTCTCTTATGTTAAGATATTTTATCAATGCTTCTTTTGCTTTCTTACCAAAGGGAACAAGTCTGACCTTTCCACCCTTGCCGAGAACCTTAACAGTTTCATTTGTGAAGTCAATGTCTTCAAGGTTCATTCCACAAAGCTCACTGACCCTTATCCCAGTGCTGTAAAGTGTTTCAAGAATTGCACGATCTCTTATCCCTTCATCGGTTTTTAAATCAGGTAGATTCATCAACTTTTCAATTTTGCTTTCCTCAAGAAAAACAGGTATGGGTTTATCGGTTTTGAGCGAAAAACCTATGGTTGGATTTGAGTTTATTATTTTAAAGCGTGTTAAGAACTTAAAAAAGGATTTGAGGGCTGATAATTTAGTTGACATGCTTGTTTTTTTTAGTCCCTTCGAGTGAAGGTATGAGAGGTAATCTCTTATTAAAGATCGATCGATTTTTGCAACATTGATTTTTTGTTTTGCATTGTTGGAAATAAAA
Source organism: Candidatus Kryptonium thompsonii (assembly GCF_001535985.1). Lineage (NCBI taxonomy): Bacteria > Pseudomonadati > Candidatus Kryptoniota > Candidatus Kryptonium > Candidatus Kryptonium thompsonii. Next base: position 5,245 of record NZ_CZVS01000070.1, read on the forward strand.
GCATAAAACTCGTATAGAGCATCGTGATAAGTTTGAATGGTTCTTTGAGAATAATTTCTTTCGATTTCTAGATATTCGAGAAATTTTCTTATTTTGTCTTCCACTGTTTTGGAGATTTGAGTAAAATTTTTAAAAAAATTTTTAAGATAAGGCTGTTAATATTTTTAAAACTTGACTTTCATTGAAAGATATATTATATTTATAGCAGGTTCAAGAGTTTCCCTCACCCAGGGTATCCCCCGCCCTGGGTTCCCCCGCAGGGCAGGTTCCCCCCGCCTGCCCTTTCCTTCTTACCTTTTTTATTATGGAATTAAAACAGCAGCTGCAACAACAGTCGTCCATAATCCAGTCTTATCAACTATTGCAGATTGGGTTATATTAAATGTTCTTACTATTTTACCGCTCATCTTCCATACTTGTTCTCTTTCATCCCAACTTGTGTTCGGATCAAATTCAAGCCCAAGAGTTGTTGCAAGCATTGTAGCTGCAAGATCTTCGGCATATTCACCAGCTTTGTCATCAGTTTGACCAAAGGCATGATGCTCTGAGAGATATCCAAATTGTTCAGAATCGGCGGGTATAGCAACGCCAATTGAAGCTGCGATTAACCTATTTGGTTCATTGCTCGACTCCTGGCTTATAACAACATGAACGATTTGCCCGGGCTTCAAGTATTCAAGCCCTTTGTTCTTTGGGATTATTTTGCATCCCGGCGGGAATATGCTTGAGACGCGGACGAGATTAAATTGTGCAATGCCAGCATCCCGGAGCGCCATTTCAAAGCTTGTGAGTTTTTCCTTGTGGCGCCCGACCCCTTTTGTCAGAAACATTTTTGTTGGGACATACAATTTCTGATTTTCCTCCTTGTTATTTAGTTTTTAATTTTTGGTTTTATCCTTAAAAATTTACGTTTTCCAACTTTTATTACAAATGATTCTTTGAGTTCAACAATTGTATCAATGTCGTTAATTCTATTACCGTCAATGCTAACACCACCGAGTTGAATTAATCTTTTTGCTTCACTTTTTGAACTTGCAAGCTTTGTGTGAACAAGTAGATCAACAAGTCTAATTTTCTCATCCTTAGAATCAATTTCAAATTCTTCAATTTCATCTGGAATTTCCTTTTTTACGAAAATTTTGTCAAACTCATCTTGTGCTTTGTTAGCAGCTTCAACACCGTGATACATTCGGACAAGCTCCCACGCTAATTTTCGCTTTAGGTCTCTCGGGTTAACATTTGGATCTTGAAGTTGCTTTTTTATTTGTTCGATTTCAGCAGGGGATAAATCTGTCGTTAACAAGAAGTAGTCATAAATTAATTCGTCTGGGATCGACATCGTTTTGCCATACATTTCAAAAGGCGGATCATTTAAGGCAATATAATTGCCGAGCGATTTGCTCATCTTCTCGACCCCATCCGTTCCGACAAGAAGTGGCGTTGTTATTATCACCTGTGGTTCTTGTCCAAATTCTCGTTGAATGTCTCTGCCGACGAGAAGGTTAAATTTTTGATCTGTTCCACCAAGTTCAACATCTGCCTCAATTGCCACGGAATCCATTGCCTGTGCAAGTGGATACAAAAGTTCGTGTATGCTAATTGGTTCCCCTGATTTATATCTTTTGGTGAAGTCATCTCTTTCAAGCATTCTGGCAACGGTGTACTTGCTGGCGAGCCGTATTACATCTTCAAATGTCATCTTTCCAAGCCACTCGGAATTATATCTTATCTCGACCCTTTCGGGAAGTAAAATTTTTTTCGCTTGCTCAAAGTAAGTTTGACCATTTACCCTCGTTTCCTCAAAAGATAGTTGCGGTCTTGTTTTGTTTTGTCCAGAAGGATCACCAATCATTGCTGTGAAGTCACCAATTATCAGGATTGCGATATGTCCGAGTTCCTGAAAATGCCTTAATTTTCTCAGAACGACAGAATGCCCAAGGTGAAGATCAGGTCTTGTTGGGTCACAGCCAAGTTTAACTCTAAGAGGTTTGCCTGTTTTTATTGAGTTTTCAATCTTTTTGACAAGTTCTTCCTCAGGGATTATCTCAACGACACCACGCTTAATTAAGTCCATTTGCTCGTTTACGCTTGGAAATTTCAACTCATCAAATTTTATTTTGTTTTAAAATTATTCACGATATTTGTCCGCATATCGTCGTTTTAATTCCCGTTGCAAATCCCTTTCGGCTATATCTTCTTTCTTCTCGTATTTTCTTTTGCCTCGCACAAGGGCGAGCTCAACTTTTGCCTTTCCATTTTTGAAATAAACTTTCAAAGGTATTAAAGTTAAACCACGCTCTTTGACCTTTGTTGAAAGTCGTATAATTTCGTGTTTATGTAAAAGCAATTTTTTATCTCGCAGTGGATCGTGATTGTGAATGTTTCCATATTCATAGGGGCTTATGTGCATATTTAAAAGCCATACCTCACCATCTTTGATTATTGCGTAACTATCTTGTATGCTCACCTTGCCCTGACGCAATGATTTAACCTCCGTTCCTTTAAGAACAATTCCAGCTTCAATCGTTTCAAGAATTTCATAGTCGTGATGCGCCTTTCGATTCGTTGTCACTATTTTAATTTTGTCATTCATTCGGTGTTAATTTTAAAAAAATTAATTTCCAAAATCAACTTTTTCATTCCTCACCTTTAACCTCAATCAAGATAACACGATATGAAACAAGAACATCAATTCCAAGAAAGCAAACCCCGCAGAGAACAAGAAACAATCCAACGACGAAAAGATAGAGCGGAATTTCTCGAACAAATGGCGTTGTGAAAAATATATTTAATCCGATCGTAAACGATGTCAACACAAAAAATATCGCTGCTGTTATATGGCAAAGCATAGCGTTCCTTATATACCAAATTCGCCTGACGAGAATGTCGATTTGATTTTTTATGCTTAAAAATCGAACATTTTCTGTGTATTCAAGCTCACCACGTTTTACAAACTCTTTAATGAGTCTTCTTTTTTCATCGTTTAATAATCTAACCCTATTGACGAGCGTTGAATGCCTTGCGTTCAATCC
>NZ_CZVS01000071.1:0-8083 GCF_001535985.1 Candidatus Kryptonium thompsonii
CACCAGGTATTGTAACCACGACGATATTTTCACGAGACAAGGGAATTTCAATTTGTTTAAAATCACCTTCCCTTGTTGACTTATAAAATAACTTTACTTTGGATAGATCGGCTACATTTGTGAATTCAACTCTAAGTTTCAAATCCTTTCCTTCTATTCCTCTTTGAGTCGGGATGACACTTAAAATATGTTTTGTTTGAGCGGGGGAAGCAGTCGAAAATAGAAAAACAAATGCAAACGCAGTGATTATCTTGTTCACCTTGTTATTTTTCTTTTATTTTGATTCTAATTTCTTTTCCTTCCCCCGTTTTTCCTCTTATTTCGATTTCCCTTTTCTCAATTGCCTTTTTTATTTCCTCAGATTTTCTTTTCTCAGACTCAGTCATTGAGCGTGTTGTTATCTCTCCATCCTTAGTTGAGATTCCAACTTCCCCCGCTTTTACAGTCCTGCTTAAATTTGAAATTTTATTAAAGAAATCAACCTCACCCTCCCTTACCATCAAAGTATCTGCATCAACTCTTGAAAACAAAGCCCCTTCCGTCCCTCTTATCGTAGCGACGGATAAAGGTGTTGTAAATTCAAATTTACCTTTAACTTTGGTGACCTTGAAATCAACTCCGCCATTTTCGATGTTAACCTTTCTTGCGTAATTCCCCTTCGGATTTTCACCAACAACTTCAAGCGTCGTATTTTCATCAACCCTAAGAAAACTACCATCAAGAAATTTGATGAGAAGAAAAGATTTGCTTTCAGTTTTAACAACTGTTCCAGATTCAATCCCTGCACCCTTCTGTGCGGGTTTCCATTCCTCAATTTTTGGTGGTTTATGATACGCTTTGTTCTTAACAAGTTGAACAACAGCAATTGTTGGGGCGTAATTTACAAAACCAAGAAATATAAGAGCAAATGCCCCAATTAACCCAAGTTTTAAAATTTCCTTTTTCATTTTTTATCATTCAATTTTATTTTTCTTCAATTGCTATCACTTCATATTTATCCTTATCTGACAAAAGTCTAAGAACTTCCTCAATTTCAGAAGGGGTTGCTGGCCTTCCATCAATTAAGACGATAAAATCAGATATAATACCGCTTAGTAAAGCAGCGATTTCATTGTTTCCACTTTGATTCAGCATTCTAATCAAATTTTCAAGATTTCGTTTTTGCTCTGGCGTAAGATTTGGGGTCGTTCGACTTACTGATGGCACACCAAGCTTAACATCAAAACTCCATATTTCACTTCTCACTTCCTCAGTTCCACGGCTACCTTGAAGATAAGATTTAACATACCAAAAATATGTCTTCCCATCTTCAAGTGGTAAAGCTTCTCGTGGATATTGAATTTGAGTTTCGGTTGTTTTGTACTTCCACCTCAAGTTTTTATCGCCTGATACAACTTCTTCGGGTGTTGTCTGATTGGGAAGCTTCTCATAAACGAAAATTTCAAACTCTTTAAAATATGGAGCGATCCACTTAAAAATTGGGAATTGCGTCCTAACCTCAGATTGGTAGGATGGTGAAATGAGATCAATTCTTGATGGATTCACTACCTCATAAACTTTTTCCCATGTGCTCAAAGTTGAAGTTTCAGATTCGTTCAAAAGTTGAATTACAAACCTATACCTTCCCGCTGGTAATCTTCCCGTTGATTGAGCTAAATCTTTTATCTTTTTTATTTTATCCTCGTAAATCTGAGTTCTTTCCTTATCACTTTTTATGCTGGTTCTCCCCGAAGCAAGATCTTGATTTGTGAAACTTAATATCCTGTCAACTGTAAACGGTAAACTCCACGCATCTGCAAAAATATCTTCTGGTTCATTTCCAATTTTGGCAAAAACTTGAAAATGTAATTTTATATTGATTGGTTCACCCATATTCGTGATTGTCACAGCAAATAAAAGTGGCAAATCCGTTAGTTTACTAACATCAAGATCGGCGACATTAACCTGATCAAGCGTAGCAGGAGCCGAAACTTGAATTTGAACCTGCCCTATCGCAAGCGTTGAAAAAAGGAGCAAAAACAAAATCTTTTTCATAGCACACCCCAAATTTTTATTTTAATTCTATTTTGAATTTAGCTATCAAAATTATCTCTTTTCAGTGAGCAAAATCACAACCTAAAAATGAACAATGTCATTGTAAAGCACAAATATCATCAAAATTATGAGTATAATTATTCCAGCCTGCTGAATTGCAACTTTAACTCTATAGGAAAGTTCCCTTCTTATAATTGCCTCAACCACTAAAATCGCAAGATGTCCACCATCGAGCCCTGGGAATGGAAATATATTTAAAAATGCCAAGCTTATGCTTAAAATTGCCATAAATCCAAGAAATGCGGTAAAGCCCGCATCAGCACTTCGGGTGGCAAACTTCGCAATCCTTATCGGTCCAGCAACTCCCTTTTGAAATGGAATTTTACCTGTGATTAGCTGCTTTATGCCGTTTACAGTGAGAGCAGAAACTCTATAAGTCTCTCTCACTCCGATCCACAGCGCTTCAAGCGGATTATAACTTTCCTTTTTTACCGGACCATTATAAAAACTTGCAATTTGCACTCCAATCCTTCCATCCGCATCTGGGGTAATCTTCTGGTCAAAAATTTTATCACCACGCTTTATTTTCAATGTTATTTCTTTCCCGGCATTTGACTTTATTATCGATGTAAGTTGCGCAGGACTATAAATTTTTTCATCGTTAACGGAGACGATAACATCCTTGGACTGTATCCCTATTTTTTGCGCTGGGCGACCTGGTTCAACCGCCATTACCATTACCTCAACATGTGCAGGTAAAATTCCCAGTGCATCCTCGGATGAGAATTCAGAAATTTTAGTGCGTGGAATCGATATAAAAATCTTTTCACCATCACGCTGAACCTCAAAAGAAAGATCTTTTGTCAAATCATCAACAAAAGCTGTTCTTATTATATCGTCCCAATAATTGATTTTCCTGCCATTCAAAGTTAAAATCTTATCCCCTTCTCTAAATCCAGCCTCAAACGCTGGTGAATTCGGAATAACATAACCAACTTCATTAACATTTCTAAATGTTTTCCCCTCCACCATAAAAATTGCCCAGAAAAGGAATACAGCAAGTATCATATTCATTATCACACCAGCAGTGATAACAAAAAATTTCTGATAAAATGGCTTACTTCTGAACTCATAGGGTTCAGGCTTTGAACTGACAAAACCAGTATCCAAACTTTCATCAACCATCCCTGCAATTTTAACATAACCACCAAGTGGAAAAGCGGAAATTCTATAATCCGTTTCACCAATTTTCTTTCCAATTAACCTTGTCCCAAATCCAATGGAAAAGACCTCAACTTTCATCTTTGAAAGTTTCGCAGCTATAAAATGACCAAATTCATGAACAAGGACAAGGATTCCAATCGTTATAGCGAAATAGAATATGGTTTTTATGATTTCCATATTTAATCCATCCCCTCTAGGTTTTTTACAAATTTCCTTGTTTCAGAATCAGCGGTTAGAATATCATCAAGATCGGGATTGAACTTAGGCTTGTGTGCATCTATCGCTTTCTTTATTACCTCAGGTATCATCGTAAACTTTATTTTTCTATTAAGAAAAGCTTCGACAGCGACCTCATTGGCAGCGTTTAAAACTGTTGGATAAGTTCCACCAAGTTTTGCAACTTCATAGGCAATTTTTAAACATTCAAATTTATCAAGATCTGGTTCAAGAAATGTCATCTGCCCAAGCTTTACGAAATCAACTTGACCATAGTTTGCATGTTTCCTTTCGGGATAAGTTAAAGCATATTGAATTGGTATTTTCATATCAGGCACACCAAGCTGTGCCTTTATAGAGCCGTCTATGAACTCGACCATTGAATGAATCACCGACTGCGGATGAATTACGACCTTTATTTTATCAACTGGCAAACCAAAAATCCAGTGTGCTTCGATCACCTCAAGACCCTTGTTCATCAAAGTTGCCGAATCAATCGTTATCTTACTTCCCATCTTCCAATTCGGATGTTTTAAAGCTTCCTCAACCGTCACATTTTCAAGCTCAGCTTTATTTTTGTACAGGAACGGACCTCCCGAAGCGGTCAAAATTATTCTGTTAATATCCGAAATTTTTTCTCCAACGAGACATTGAAAAATTGCATTATGCTCACTATCAACTGGAATAAGTTCAACATTGTTCTCTCTTAAAAGCTTTGTGATAATTTCGCCCGCAACGACAAGAGTTTCTTTATTTGCAAGTGCGATCCTTTTTTTGCTCTCAATTGCTTTTATAGTTGGCTTTAAACCTGAAAACCCGACGAGAGAGTTTAAGACAATGTCAACATCATCTCTACTCACAACCTCAAGCAAACCTTCTTCACCAGAAAGAACCTCGACTTCACCATTGACAAAATTTGAAAACTCCTCGGCTTTCTCCTTGTCGAAAATTACAACCCCTTTCGGCTTTAGAAGTTTTACCTGTTCAAGTAGAAGCTTTATATTTTTGTTAACAGCAAGATATGTGACCTTGAATCTATTTGGGAAATTTAAAATAACTTCAATAGCGTTTTTCCCTATAGAACCAGTTGAACCAAGAATTGCAATCCTCTTCATCCTCGCTAAAAGGTTTCTTCGAAAACATACCGAAACAATTTATGAAACGGTAGGAAATAAAACAAATTAATCCTTACTTCATAAGCACCATCTTTCTGACGCTAAAGAATCCCCCAGCATTAATTCTATAAAAGTAAACTCCAGAAGGCAAATCATCAGCCTCAAACTTAACAGTATGAACCCCAGGCTCAAGTTCACTATCGACAATAACAGCGATCAATCGCCCTAAAATATCGTAAACACAAAGTTTAACTTGCACTCGCTCGGGTAGGCTAAACCTAATCAAAGTAGATGAGTTAAATGGGTTGGGATAATTTTGTTCAAGTGAGAAGTCAACAGGAATTTCATTCTGAGCAACCGATGTAATTTTACCGCCAACCTGTAAATCATCAAAGTAAATTTCACCCTCTTTATCAGCTCCCTGAATCTGTTTTATCACAATACTATGAAATTGCTTGTTAGAGCCGGGAACAGATGCGATTGGATACGATACAAATTTCCATCCATACCAATTTATCGAGCCAAGATTCACAGGATAATTGTCAGGGTTATAAAACCAAAACTCAATTTGATTCCCGCTCAAATCACCATAAACCCACAGACCAATGTTTCCTTGTCCATCGGAGACATTTGGTTTTGAAGGATTGAAAATCCTGATGAGACCACCACTTTCTCCCAAAAAACGGTAAGTTAACTTACCGGAATTTGAACCGCGAAACTTCTTCTCACTTGAAGCAACAAAGTTGGCTTCCACACCAGTTGTGCTTCCGCTTTGAGATGGCTGCCACCAAGAATTTACCGTCTCAAAAGAATCAATTACGCTTCCACTATAAAAAACTCCCGGATCTGTTCTAAATTCAAACACATAATCAGATGTTGTGGCATTCCCAAACAAATCTTTCAAGCCAGCCAAAAACTTAACTTTGTAAATTTTATCACTCAAAAGTGGACTAGCGGGTTTAAAAGTGACAATGCTTTTGTCATCCTTTACTACATGTTTCCCCGATGTTATTGAAATAGACTGATCATTTTCATCAACTAATCTAACCCTACTCGCCAAACTTGCACTCTCAATTGGCTCATTAAAAACAAATTTCATCTCAGCATAAACACTCACATTTTCACCCACCGGATAACCTTTTTCAACAACGGGTGGATAAACATCAGGCGCGGTTGTAGTAAATTCCACATAATATGGATCTCCAGGTACACCATCACCATCCCCATCAATTTTTAAACCAAAAACACTTTTAGCCCCAGTGTCAATTTTTATCGTGTATGTCGTTGAAAACTCCCAGAACTTGTTCGGTTTTATCTCAAGCGTTCGCTGATCCGAACTCCATATTAAACTTACAGTATCATTTGGAGTTATCACAAGATTCGCTTGAACAGAAGATTTATCCATGGGGACTGAAAAATTGATCACAACTGATTTATAAGCAAGAAAGTTGCGTGCCCCTGACTCAGGGGAAACAGAAATAACTTTTGGCGGGGTTTGATCTGAACGAATCAAACTTAAATAATATCCCCAATTCCAACCTGGACCTGGATCGGTATGGTCATTACAAGAAGGCGAGCCTTGATCGTATTTTGCAAAATCCCATTCTTGTCGAACCACAGGCCATTGGGGTTGCTGCCAAAAGTTATGCCCTATGATATGATTGCTATCTACGGGGATCGCCCACCTGTTCACCATGTTCCTTACAAGTTTTGCAGATTCAAGATACATCACAGGGGTAAACCAACGATCGGGATCCTGAATATAACCCTCATGCTCAATTCCAAGCGTGAAACTATTCCAACATTTTGCATGCCATGCTTTATCTTTCTCTCTGACAAGTTGAACTATGTATCCATCAGAACTACGAATGACATAGTGAGCGCTTGCTTTTGAATTTGGATTTTTTAACCACGAAACAGAGCCAGCGAAATTTCCTTGCGTCACATGGATTACAATTCTTGTCGTGTAAAGTCTATTCGCTTCGTAATTTGGACTTGGATCCCACACCGCTGGCGGATAATCTTCGGAATTTATCTCATCTGGCTTTATGATTTTTAATCCACTCCTTTCAAACAAATCTTTCGGGAAAATTGACATATCAATTTCTTTTCTCTCGATTTCTATGCCAAACTCATTAAAACCCGTTGACAAAACCTTATAAACATCGTAAGCAAAGATTTGGGCTATTTCAGGTTGCGGTATACCACTGAATTTAGCAACGACATCTTTATAATCTTCAATTTTTGATGTGCCTTTTTTCAATCCTTTTTCATTTGAAAGCTTTGCAAGCAAAGCTGCACCTGCTCTTATGTTTTGATAAACATCCCTTTTAACAACCTCTACAGGGACATTGATAAGTTTTGCTCCTTCAACTAAACTATGCCCAAACCAATCATCATCCCTCAAACCCATGATCCCATAAACAGGTGGTTTGTCATCGCAAGCTGGGGTAAATTTCTCAGGCTCTATGTGAACCCACCTTGTATTTACAAATGCAATTGCTTCAAGCAATTCTGCTGGAACATTGAACTCTTCGCTCGCAAGTTGAAAATATCTTTTCAAATCTTGGGCGGAGACCCCGATTGATAAAACTAGCACCAAAAAAACGATTATTCTTCTCATTATCACATCAAAAGTTTAAATTTTCAAGCTATCCTGCTTACAAATATAGCAATTACTCTAAAATCAGGCAATAATTTCCCTCAGATTTTAAACCCGTTTTAAAAATTCAAATCATAAGGTTCAAATTCATGAAACCTCAGGGTTCTCCGCCAACATTTGGCAATAAAATTAGCCACGATCAAAAATGTAATCACACATCAAAATAAAGCACAAATTCATACGGATGGGGGCGCATGCGCAATTGGTTAACTTCTTTCTCCCATTTATATTTTATCCATGCTTCTATAACATCTTCTGTGAAGACATCGCCTCTTAAAAGAAAATCGTGATCTTTTTCAAGCGCCCTCAATGCCTCCTCAAGTGAACCAGGAGTTGAAGGAACATTTTTAAGTTCCTCAGGTGGAAGAGCATAAATATCTTTGTCAAGTGGCTCGCCAGAGTCGATTTTATTTATAATTCCATCAATTCCTGCCATCAACATCGCAGCAAAAGCAAGATATGGATTGCAAGAGCCATCGGGAAATCTCACTTCGATTCTTTTTGCCTTTGGACTTGATGAATAGGTTGGGATTCGAATCGCAGCGCTTCTATTTCTCTGCGAATATGCAAGATTCACCGGGGCTTCAAATCCAGGAACGAGACGTTTGTAAGAATTCGTCGTTGGGTTTGTAAAGGCGCACAAAGCCGGCGCGTGTTTTAAAATTCCACCAATGTAGTAAAGCGCGATCTCGCTTAAATTTGCATATCCATTACCATAAAACAAAGGTTGACCATTTTTCCATAAACTTTGATGACAGTGCATCCCCGAACCGTTATCGCCAAACAATGGTTTCGGCATAAATGTAGCAGTTTTGCCATGCCTTCGTGCAAC
>NZ_CZVS01000072.1:0-7992 GCF_001535985.1 Candidatus Kryptonium thompsonii
AGTGATTCGGAAGAAGACAGACTTAATATACGGGAAAGAAAGAAAAGAAGGATAGATGATAATAAAGACAACCTCGACCGTCCTCTTAAATGAACCTGTAGCTGAAAACATCTATCGAATTGAACTCTTATCGCCAGAAATTTCAGCAGTTTCAAAGCCAGGACAATTTATCAATGTAAAGGTTTCAGAAAATTTTGATCCTCTCCTGCGCAGACCTTTTAGCATTTACAACATAATTGAAGATAGAATTCAAATAATCTTTAATATCGTCGGAAAAGCAACGAAAATTTTATCAAATATAAAAATTGGTGAAAAAATTGACATAATTGGACCGCTTGGAAATGGATTTAATGTGGACGGTGATTTTAATACAGCTTTAATAGTTGCTGGTGGTCTTGGAATCGCACCTTTCCCATTTTTAACAAAAATTTTGAAAGAAAAAGGTAAAAACATAATTTCATTTGTAGGAGCAAGAACAAAATCACAACTTGTGCTTGATGGACTTGTAAATGTAAACATCGCAACAGATGATGGCTCTTACGGATACAGAGGAACAGTTGTAGAACTTTTTAAGTCAAATATAAATGACAATTACTCTACATCTAAAGTTTTCGGCTGTGGACCAACCCCAATGCTCAAAGCACTTATTGATCTATGTGACAAGCTAAATCTTGATTGCGAAGTCTCGGTTGAAACCCCGATGGCATGTGGAACGGGACTATGCCAAGGTTGCGCTGTAAAAACGAAAGATGAAAGATATAAATTAGCCTGCAAAGACGGTCCTATTTTTAATTCAAAAGATATTTTATTATGATCAAAACAGAAGTTACAATTGGCAAATTAAAACTTAAAAATCCAGTTCTCGTTGCTTCGGGAACTTTTGGATACGGCGATGAATTAATAGGAATAGTGGATATCAATAAACTTGGTGGTATAGTTACTAAATCCTTAACGCTTAAACCTAAACTTGGGAACCCACCGCCACGGATAGTTGAAACACCGTGCGGAATGCTAAACTCAATTGGACTTGCCAATATTGGAGTTGATAAATTTATAAACGAAAAATTACCTATACTGAAAAACTTTGACACGGCAATAATTGTAAACATTGCGGCAAAAAGAATTGAAGATTACTGTGAAATAATAAAACGATTGGAAGATACAGAGGGCATAAGCGCATACGAAATTAACATCTCGTGTCCAAATGTAAAAGAGGGTGGACTTGAATTCGGGACAAATTTAGAAATGACACGCCAAATCGTCAATGCGACACGAAAAATTACAGATAAAACATTGATAATCAAACTTACACCAAATGTTACAAGGATCTCCGAGTTCGCTAAAGTTTGCAAAGAAGAAGGAGCAGATGCAGTGTCTTTGATAAACACAATTGTTGGAATGGCAATCGACATAAAAACAAGAAAACCTAAAATCTCAACCATTACAGGGGGACTTTCAGGTCCTGCGATAAAACCAATTGCACTTGCAAAAGTTTTTGAGGTTTTTCAAAATGTTGATATACCAATTATCGGCATCGGCGGAATAACAACTTGGGAAGATGCGATTGAATTCATGATAGCAGGAGCAAAGGCGATACAAGTCGGAACAGCGAATTTCATCGACCCGAGTACTCCACTCCAAATCATCTCAGGCTTGGTCAAATATTGTGAGGAGAATAAAGTTGAAGATATTAACGAAATTGTCGGTTCTATAATCGTTGAATCTCTTCCGCACTGACGGGTAAGATAAAAACATAACGCAAAAAATTTATGAAGAAAAAATATATTGAGGTCATAAACTATCTCTATTCTCTGCAGCGTTTTGGAATCAAACTTGGCTTGCAAAATATAGAGAAATTACTTAAATTATTTCAGAACCCTGAGAAAGATTTTATTTCAGTTCACATTGCTGGAACAAACGGCAAGGGTTCAACTTCATCGTTTATAGCATCAATTTTAAAGGCAAGTGGTTATAAAGTAGGTCTTTATACTTCACCACACTTAGTTGATTTCACCGAGAGAATAAGGGTTGATGGTATTCCGATTTCAAGAGAAAAAGTCGTTGAATATGTAAAATCCCTACAAAACGAGATCGATCTTTTAAAAGCTACATTTTTCGAGGTAACTACAGCGATTGCATTTAAACACTTCGCCGATGAGAAAGTCGATTTTGCTGTGATTGAAGTTGGCCTTGGCGGGAGGCTTGACTCAACTAACATCATTTTACCCGCGGTCTCTGTAATTACGACGGTTTCGTATGACCATATGAACATCCTTGGCGACACGATCGAAGAAATTGCGTTTGAAAAAGCGGGGATAATTAAAGAAGGAATCCCTTGCATAACTGGATGCGACGGCGAGGCTTTAGAGGTCATTAGAAAGGTTGCGAATGAGAAAAATTCTAAACTTATCATAGCTGACGAGATTTCAAAGATAATGTTTAAGGAATCAGATGAGTATAAGGTAAAATTTGACCTGAAAACGGGGAAAAATTATTATGTCGATTTAGTTGCAGGTGTTCCTGGAAAATTCCAGACAAGAAATGCTCAGCTTGCGGTTTTGACTTTTGAATTGCTTTCAGATCTTGGCTTTGCAAATTATAAGCCGGAAAACTTATATGAGGGTCTTTTAAAAGTTAAAGAATTTTCGGGATTGAAAGCTCGCCTTGAGGTTTTGAAACCCTTATCTAATTATCATCAAAAGCCGAAAATTGTAATTGATGTGGCTCATAACTATCCTGCTATAAATCAGCTTGTTACAGAACTTGAAGTTTTCAAACGAAATAGACTTCTGCTTCTATTTGGAGTGATGCGCGATAAGGAATATGAAAAGATGATCAAAAAACTTTCTGAAGTAACTGATTTCGCAGTAGCAACGCAACCAAAAATTGGTCGTGCCCTTGATGCAAAGATGATCTCTGAAATTTTCAAACAAAATGGGGTTAACTCTGTTTACATTTATGACTCTGATAAAGCATTTGATTTTATCGTAAACGAATCTAAGGAAGGAGATTTGATTTTAGTCACGGGCTCACACTATTTAGCTGGTGAAATAATTGCTCACATTGAAAAGCGAAAAATTGAGTGTTTAATTTAAAAATTAAAAATAAAAAAGGAGGGTGAATTAAAAATGGTAATGGACATTACGGAGCTTCAGTCAAAAAAAGTAGCGGAGCTTCAAAAAATTGCCAAGGAGATAGGCATCTCCGGCTATAGTGATTTGAAAAAACAGGAATTGATAATGAAAATACTTGAGAAGATGCAAGAGCAAAGGGCTGGGACAGGTGAAGCTGAAGAAGGTGAAGAACAGAATGGTGTCATATTCAGCAAAGGAGTTCTTGAAATTCTCCCTGATGGATATGGCTTTTTAAGATCAGCAAATTACAACTATCTCCCGTCCCCAGATGATATTTATGTTTCTCCATCTCAGATTAAAAAATTTAATCTCAAAACTGGGGATACAATTGCTGGGCGGGTCAGACCACCAAAAGAGGGTGAGAGATTTTACGCATTGCTCAGAATTGAAACAGTAAACAGTCTTCCACCCGAAAAAGCTCAAGAGCGAATTCTTTTTGAAAATTTAACTCCGCTTTATCCAACCAAAAGGATACGGCTTGAGACAGTTCCCGGGGAATACTCAATGAGAATCCTTGATTTATTTGCACCGATTGGAAAAGGACAGCGCGGTTTGATTGTATCGCCTCCAAAAGCTGGTAAAACTGTCCTCTTGCAAAAGATGGCAAATAGCATAATGAGAAATCACCCAGAGATAAAGCTTATCATCCTTTTGATTGATGAACGTCCAGAAGAGGTCACGGATATGGAACGTTCTGTCGGTCCTGATGTTGAAGTTATAAGCTCAACTTTCGATGAACCACCCGAAAGACACATGCAAGTTGCTGATATGGTTCTTGAGAAAGCGAAACGACTTGTTGAATCTGGAAAAGATGTTGTAATACTTCTTGACAGCTTAACACGACTTGCAAGAGCCAGCAACCTTGTAACGCCACACAGCGGAAGAATTCTCTCGGGTGGTATTGACGCAAGCGCATTAATAAAACCAAAGAAATTTTTCGGGGCAGCAAGAGATACAGAAGAAGCCGGAAGCTTAACAATAATAGCAACAGCCTTAATTGATACCGGAAGCCGAATGGATGAAGTTATCTTTGAAGAATTTAAAGGAACGGGTAACATGGAAGTCGTCCTTACGAGAGAACTTGCTGACAGAAGGATATTCCCAGCAATTGATATCAACAAAACAGGAACGAGAAAAGAAGAACTGCTTTTAGAACCAGAGGAACTGAACAGAGTCTGGATACTTAGAAAACTCTTAAGTGAAATGTCCCCAGTTGAGGCTATGGAATTCTTACTTGAGAATATGAGGGGAACGAAGAACAATAAAGAATTCTTGAGGTCAATGAGCACTTAATCTCTTAGTATTGCTATTTTCCCAATCCCAACTTGTGTTCCATCTTCGTTGTAAGCAATGATAATATAAATCCCGGTGGGAACATACTGTCCTTTTTCATTTTTTCCATCCCAAATGCCGGTTTTACCGCCGGGAGTTATAATAGTTTTTACAAGATCACCACTAATTGTGAAAATTTTTATCGTCGAATTAGCAACAAGTCCATCGATCACAACATTTAAATCCTTTTCCGGATGAAAGGGATTGGGATAAATCTTCATCGTTGTAAAATTCTCGGCAGGTTTTCCGAACTCCGTTTTTAAACTTGTCAACCCTTTATCAGTTCCAAAATAAACAACCCCGGAATTAAGATCAAAAGCAATTGACTTGACATCATCGCTTAAAATTGGCGAATTGCTTGCGTCATACTGGGCTATGACATTTGTCCCATCTGGCGAAAGAACCCATACGCCATTTTTTGTCGCAACCCATTTATTATTTGCCCCATCAATAGCTATGTCATTTATATAAAAATCACGAAGTGCAAAAACACTCCTTATGCTACCAGCCTTCAAGGGCTCATCAAGGTCAACAATTATATTAAGCCCATAAGTCGTCCCAACCCAAAGATCGCCTCGATTATCAAACTTTATCACAGTTGGATTCCCATTTAAACCATCTGCTCTTGAAATCGCAATCCATTTATCGTCACTTTTGTCAAAAATTGTTCCATTGTCATCAAAAACGAAAATATATCCGTGCTCAGAAACAATCCATTTTTTCCCTTTCTCATCTATCTCGAGCTGAGTGTTAAGATAGTATGATGGGTTATAAGCGTTAACAAAAGAATAAATCAATGAATCATTGCGCATAAGATAAATTATATTTGCATTCCTTGGCTTGTAATTTAAAATCCAAACAAGATCACCTTGTTCAGCGATGTCAGTTATGACCACGAAGTTTGTATCTTCGGTTACACCCATTATTCCTTCATTTTTTGAAAAAAACTTTAAAGAGTCATTTTTGTCAATTTTTATCAATCCTCCACCCCAAGTCCCAACCCAAACATAATTCTTCCCAATCCTCACCCTGTAACAATCGTTCGACATCCTACTAAATTGCTCTTTTGTAAAATTTTTCCATCTCCCTTCACTTCCAGAAACTTCAGGTTGAAATCTATAAAGTCCCTTACCCAAAAACTTTGACGACGCAACCCAAAGGTTTCCGTTTGCATCAATAGCCATATTTGAGAATTGATTTCCATTTGGTCCATCTGGATAATAAAACTTCCATTCGCCGTTTTCAAAAATTCCAACTCCACTTGATGAAATACCAGCAACAATTTTATCACTCCATATTGAAATATCATTAACATCACCGGAAGCTAATCGGGTTATCATTTGTAGTTGATCATTCCTATATGAAAAAATTTCCCTACCCGTTGAGATCAAGATTGAGTCGCCAGCATTGTAAATTAAATTAACAGGAATAGAAGAAACTTTTGTCACGTTATCACCATCAAGCAAAAAAAAGACCATTTATATTCCCAGCGTAAATTTTATTGTTCAAAATTCCAATGCTTCTAATTCCACCCGAAACTCTGATAGTTTTCCACCCCGCCGGTGAAACGAGAATTTGACTGAATTGATAACCTTTGCCAATTCCCTCGGATGTTGCAATGTAAATTGTATCGTTTAAAATTTGAGCATCAAAAACTTTGATTCTTTCAACGTCAGGAAAAATCCTTCTATAAGTATCTATAAACTCTTGTCTTGAGATCCTGTATGTCAAAAGTCCAAAATTTGTCCCAATAAAAAGTGTATCGCCGTACGCTTTCAGAAAATTTATTGTTTTATCTGGCTCGGGAGAATTTTGTATATCAAAGATATGCTTGACATTGTAATCTTTAGGTGAATAACTTAAAATATCAATGACCCCATTTCCAAACCCAATGATGATATTTTTATTCGCTGTTACAGTCATTGACTTAACATCAACATCGAAAAGACCTTCGGTCTTCAAAATTTTTTGAAACCTTTTTTCATTTGGATAAAATATAAAAATTCCACCTTCGGTCCCAGCAACAATTGTATCACCAAACACGAAAACTTTACGAACATTTTTCATATCTGTGTAATTCTTCCACTCCCTAAATTGAGCCAGAAGGTTAATAGTTATCAAAAAGGATAGCAAGATTACGAAGTGAAAGCGCAAGTTTATAATTCTGCCATTTTTGTTAAGATTTGTGGTGATACAAGGGCGAGATGATACGAAGTGCATAATTTACTTCTTTATCTGATTTATAAGATTTGCCATTTCAATTGCCGTAAGGGCAGCATCCCAACCCTTATTCCCATTCTTCATCCCTGACCTGTTCAGCGCTTGTTCAACATCGTCAGTTGTTATAATTCCAAATGCGATCGGGATGCCAGTTTCAAGTTGGACTTGAGCTATACCTTTTGAAACTTCAGACGCAATGTAATCAAAATGTGGGGTTTCCCCGCGGATTATAGCACCAAGGCAAATTACGGCGTTGTATTTTCCTGTTTGAGCGAGCTTTTTTGCAATGAGAGGTATCTCAAATGAACCAGGGGAGTAAAAAATTTCTATATCTTCATCATTTGTTCCATGTCTTTTAAGACAATCAATTGCCCCATCGAGTAATTTTGAAGTAACCAATTCATTAAACCTGCTGACAATTATCCCGAACTTTAACCCCTGAGCTATAAGGTTGCCTTTAAAAATTTTCATTCTATTAAGCTATCGTTTTATTTTAAATTTAACCTTTGCTTCATCATTTTAACGAATTTATATGGCACAGTGTAATTACCTATATTGTGTTCATCATTTCTAACTCCCCCATGAAAATCGGAGCCTCCACTTTCAAGCAAAAAGTATTCATTGGCTATTGAGCGGTAATATCTGATTAACTCTTCATCGTGTGACGGATGTATAACTTCTATTCCATCGATCCCAAGCTCAATTAAATTTGCCAGATCAATTTCGCTGATTAATTTCCCAGGATGAGCAATGAAAGATAATCCACCAACCTCAGAAATTAACCTTATGGCTTTACGCGGTGAAAGATCGATGTTTTTTTCATAGGCGGGACATCCAACACCGAGATATTTATTGAACGCCTCATAGAAATCATTCACAAACCCTTGTTTAACAAGCGCGGTTGCTATATGAACTCTGCTTATGATGGAATCTTTCGCTATTTCAACTACGCTTTCAAATTCAACAGGTATATTAAGAGCATTTAGTTTTTCAACTATTCTTTTTGCTCGTTGAATTCTTAACTCACGAAAAATTCTGAGATAGACTTGAAAATTTTCATTCTTCCAATCTATAAAATATCCAAGTATATGTATGTCTGTCCCATTTATGTTTGAGCTCAATTCAATTCCAGGGATCACCTCAACCCCAAGTTCTTTCCCCGCCTCTATTGCCTCCTCAAGTCCATTTGTTGTATCATGGTCGACTATGCTTATTACATCAAGCCCATTTTCTTTTGCCTTCATTACTACTTGGGTTGGAGGATTGATAAAAATTGACAAAAATGACTCTTTAAAGTTTTTTTCAA
>NZ_CZVS01000073.1:0-7978 GCF_001535985.1 Candidatus Kryptonium thompsonii
CAAAGCCTTGATCTCTCCCCCACCATGTGGATAAAATCCAGCTCTTTTCAACTCAACATCAATTTTCAAACCGATTCTTTTCATGAAGTAAAGCCAGCAATTTTTAATGTAATCAAAAGTTGGGCTCCAAGAAACATGAGTTCCACCCGTAATTATTAAATTTGATGTTCCGTTTGCGAATGAAAGCGGTAAATAAAGCGTTTGCAAAACAAGTGATGTTGAACCAGCTGTGCCTATATCAAATTTAAAATTCCCATGTCTAAGCTCCCTTGGAAAAAATTTTATCCGATTTGATTTAATTACTGCACCATCGATGATCGCATTTGAAATACTGGCGGATGCTTCAACTGCTTTAAGATGCTGGGCTTGAAGTCCGGGATTTGGTCTATTCGCTCTGATATTTATCATTTCAAAAGGTTTCAACAGAAGAACCGAAAGAGCAAGGGATGTTCTCAACATTTGCCCGCCACCTTCCCCTTGTGAGCCGTCAATCTGGACAAGTTCGGGTTCGATTTTAGCTTTTACCTCCGCCATCCTCCCTGTGAGAAAAATTTTTAATTTTCACCCACGCATCTTACCTCTAATCCCCGCAAAAGCGAGGATAAAGGCAACCATCTTATCTAAGTTAAAGATAAAGAAAAAAATGCTCTTTGTAAAATTTGAAATTAAAATAAAAAGGGGCGAGAAACCTCGCCCCTTGTTTCTTTACTTCTTCGGATATGGTGGAATTGGTGGGAGTTTCTTCTCTTTCGTTTTTAACTCTTCAAGTATAAGTTCAATTGCCTTGTTCAATTGTTCATCTACCCCTTCGTACTCTTTCGCAGGATCATTATCAACATAAACATCAGGTTCAACGCCATATCCTTCAATTATCCATCCTTCGCCCTCTGCTCCATAAACTGCGAATTCAGGTTTATTAAGATATCCACCATCAACAAGTGGAAGCGTCCCTCTTATTCCTATGACGCCACCCCAAGTTCTCTTCCCAACAAGTTTACCAAGCCCGTACTTTTTAAATCTGTATGGGAATATATCACCATCCGAAGCGGAAAATTCATCAATTATACAAATTTTAGGTCCGTAGTGCATATCCCTTGGATTTGGAGTTGGACTCATATACCTTGAGACGCTGACCATCGCAATTTCTCGTCTCAACCGCTCGATTATCATCGGAGAAACATTACCACCGCCGTTTCCTCTTACATCAATTATCAATGCTTTCTTTCGAAGTTGTGGATAGAAATGCTTTACAAATTCATTCAATCCCATAATACCCATATCAGGGATGTGAATATAACCAACTTTCCCATTGGTTGCTTTCTCAACTTTCTCAATATTACTTTGAACCCAATTGTAATAGTAAAGTCTTGTTTCATCTCCTATTGGAACAACTGTGACTTCCCAACTTCCTTCTTCCTTCGGCTGAGAATTGACACGAAGTTTAACTTGTTTATCAACAGTGTTGATAAGTGACTCATAAATATTTCTCATCTCTTTGACCGACTTACCATTGACAGCAAGAATATAGTAACCCTCTTTCACATTCACTCCAACCTCGGTCAAAGGTGAACGTAAATTTTTATCCCAATTTTGTCCCTTCAAAATTTTCTTTATTCTGTAATATCCTGACTTTTTATCCCTTTCAAGTTCAGCACCCAGCAAACCAACTCTCGTTTTCTCAATTTTCGGCAGATCTCCTCCACCAACATAAGTATGTCCTGCGTTAAGCTCTCCTATCATTTCACCGATTATATAAGTCAAATCAGCCCGATGATTCACATACGGAAGTAAAACTTCGTATCTTTTCTTAACACCTTCCCAATCAACGCCATGTAAATTCGGATCATAGAAAAATTCCCTCATCTGCCTCCAACACTCATTAAAGATTTGCGTCCACTCAGCACGCCTGTCGAGATTTACCTCAAGCCCAGAGAGATCGAGTTTATCTTTTAACTCAACCTTTGACTTTGGAAGGTCTATTATAGCATATGTTTTCTCTCTAACGACAAGCATTTTCTTTCCATCAAATGAAATGATAAAATTATTAAACTGACCAATTTCCGTCTCCTTCTTCTCGTTTAAATCATACATCAAGAGCAACGGTTTTTCATCTTTTAATCCTCTTCTGATGTAATAAATTTTATCCGAAACATAACCGATGTTTGTGTAGTTGGAAGGAGTTATAGGCACGCCAATTATTCTATCCTTGATCCCATCAAGGTCAACGACGACATTAACCGCTTTCTTATCTTGGGATGTTTCTTTCTTGCTTTGCTCTTGAGAAGCGGGTTTTGTTTCCTCGCTTACCTTAACTTCATCGCTTGTCGGTTTAAACGGCGATTCAACGCTCTTCGAAAGAGTTATCAAATAAATCCTCGCCATATCCTGATAAACATGGTTAAATTCCGTCCTCCCATAAATCGGATTAAAATCTCTATCCGAAACAAAGATCAAATATTTTCCATCGGAGCTGAAAACTGGACTATACGAGGAATACCAACCATCTGTGACCTCATACGATTCGTCTTTTTCAAGTGAATACAAATAAATCTTCGAGAGCCCTTCCTCTTCAGGCTTTACATATGCAATCCACTTACCATCAGGCGACCAAGAATATTGTCTTATCTCTCCAGCGGTTGCTTGGGCTACATCTTTAATTTTCTTAGTTTGAACATCAACATATCTTAATCGCAGTTTTCTATCCGACCACATTATCTTTTTACCGTCGGGAGACCACACAATGTGATATTTGTATGTATCTTCACCAGATGTTAACTGTATCGGCTTACCACTTCCGTCTTGCGGTATTATGTAAATTTCATCCTCACCCGATGCATCGGAAATATAAGCGATGTATTTACCATCGGGCGACCACACTGCGTCACGCTCATGAACACCTGAAGTTGAAGTTAAATTTCTGGTTTGACCTTCCTTTGCGGGAACCGTGAAAATATCACCCCGAGCGACAAACAAAGCCCTTTTACCATCAGGAGAAATATCATAATCTGTGATGAAGTCAGCAACTTTGATTACCCCACCTCTACCATTTGCCATATCGTCAGCTATTATAATCGGAACTTTCTCGGCTTTTTCTGTTTTCAGGTCAAACTTATAGATATATCCACCATATTCAAAAACGATCGCATTCTTTCCAATCGATGGAAATTTTATATCGTAATCCTTGAAATTTGTGAGTTTTCTTGTTTGCTTCGTTTTCAAATCGTAAACATAAAGATTCATTCGCTTGTTTTCATCCCTATCCGAAAGGAAGTAAATCTTATCTCCATACCACATCGGTATGATATCAGATGCGGGGTTATTCGTTATATTTTCAGTCTTTTTCGTCTCAAAATCATATATCCATATATCATCAGCCATTCCACCTCTGTATCTTTTCCATGTGCGAAATTCACGAAATACTCGATTATAGGCGAGCTTTTTACCATCGGGTGAAAAAGAACAAAAACCGCCCCTTGGCAACGGCAGTTCTTCGGGAATATCACCATCAAGTGAAACCTTATACAGCTTTCCTTGAAAAGCATTCCAGCTTTTCATCCTTGAACGGAAAATTACATATTTACCATCTGGTGTCCATCCCATTACAATGTTATTAGGTCCCATCCTATCGGAAACATCATCTCGTTCAAGCGTCGCAGTATAAGTTAATCTTTTCGGAACGCCACCCTCAGAAGGCATCACATAAACCTCGGTGTTGCCATCATATTGAGCTGTGAAAGCGATATACTTCCCATCGGGAGAAAACCTTGGAAACATCTCATAGCCACTATGGGTTGTGAGCTTTCTTGCTATTCCCCCATTTACAGATACGGTGTAAAGGTCCCCCGCATAAGTGAAAACAATTTGTGAATCATAGATCGCTGGGAAACGAAAAAGGCGACCTTCATCTTGAGATAAGGCAAAAATTATGGTGGTAGATAAAAGAAGAATTAAAAGAAGCGTGCGCTTAAGCATGGTGCTACCTTTTTTGTTTTTTAATCCAAGATTCAAAAATTTTTGACGGATTTTTCTTTGGATTAGTTTCTCGTTCGTTATTAATTTTAATTAAGTTAAAGAAAAAACAAAATTATTATGCTTAACATCCCCAAAGAAAAAATATCTAAAATTTTGGTTATAAAACTTCGTGCAATTGGCGATGTCTTGCTATCAACTGTTGTTTTAAAAAATCTTCGACACAATTTCCCACATGTGAAAATTGATTTCTTAACAGAACCGCCGTCAAAAGAGATCATAGAAGGCAATCCATATGTTGATGAACTTATAATTTTTGAGCGAGAAAAAAATAGTCTGAAAAAGTTCTACGAGTTAAGAAAAAGAAAATACGACCTTGTTATAGATCTATTTTGTAATCCAAGATCTGCGTTGCTCACATTTATAACAGGCGCTAAATATCGAGTTGGCTATGCCTTTCGTGGAAGGAGCTATGCTTATAATGTTAAGTTAAAACCAAGAAAGGAAGTTCATCACAATGTTGAATTTAATCTTGATGCTTTGAGAGCCTTAGGGCTTGAAATAATCGACAAAGAAATTTATATGCCAATTGATGAAAATGCTGAAAATTTTGCAAAGAAATTTTGGAATGAAAACAAATTAAATGAGAAAGTCGTGGTAGCCTTGAACCCTAGCGGGACATGGGAGACAAAAAGATGGAGACTTGAGAAATTTGCAAGGCTCGGAGATGAAATAGCTAAAAATTTCAAAGCAAAGATTTTAATCCTATGGGGGAATCAAAACGAACTTGAAGACGCACAAAAAATCTCATCAATGATGGAAATAAAACCAATAATCCCACCCAGAACAAACCTAAAGCAAATGGCTTCGATTTTGAAAAGATGTTCTTTTATGATAAGCAATGATTCAGCTCCAATGCACATCGCAACAGCCGTTGGAACACCAACGCTCGGCATCTATGGACCAACAAACCCTTATGCACAGGGTCCCTATGGGGAAAAACATCTATGGGTGAGAAGAGAAGACCTTGATTGTATCGCCTGCAACCTAACAAAATGCCCAATCGGGAATATATGTATGAAAGAACTATCCGTTGAAACAGTTTATTCCGCATTCCTCAAACTCGTTGAGAAAAACAAAGAATCCACTGGGTTTCCCTTTTGATTAGGATGAAAATTTAATTTAAAACCTTATGAGTTTTAGCGAAGTAAAATGAAATGTGAATTAGCTCACTTGACTTTTATTGAAAATGTTATTAACTTTGAATTGAAAAAATAAAACCGAACATAGGTAAACCATGAAAAAAGCACTTCTTTTATGTCTGGCTTTAAGCTTTATGTTAGCGACGGCTGGTTCGGTTGTTGAATATTTCACCGCACAGAGCCAAAATGATAACATCATTGTGAGATGGAAAACCTCAGATGAGACAGGGGTTCAAAAATTTATACTTGAAAGAAGCGTAAATCAACTTAATGAATTTACCAAGCTCGCCGAGATAAATCCGAAGGGGAACAATTCAATTTATGAATATGTTGATGCATCCGCATTTAAACAGACTGACAATATCTACGCATACAGATTGCAAGTTGTGACAAGTAATGGTTCATTTTATGTTGGTCCTATAACTGTGCTTCACAAAGTGTCAAGCGTAAAAAGGACTTGGGGAAGCATAAAAGCGATGTTTAGGTAAATTTAGGTTTCGATTGAATTTAACGATTTTATTTTTTAATTTTAATCCCGACCTCGTGTCGGGATTTTTTATTAATAAACGAAACAAGAAATGCTAAAGATAAATAAAACCATTGTACTTGCATCAACATCACCAAGAAGGCAAAATCTATTAAAACAACTCGGCTTAAATTTTATCGTCCATCCAAGTGGGATTGAGGAAAACTTATCTCAAGCATCTTCACCTGAGGAATATGTTCTTACACTCTCAAGAAAAAAAGCGATTGAAGTTGCAAAAAATTACAATGATGCACTGATAATTTCAGCAGATACAATTGTTGTTCTTGATGGCGAAATCATAAATAAACCCAAAGACCCTGATGAAGCAAGGCAAATGTTAAAAAAATTGTCGGGAAAAACACACAAGGTCTATACTGGCTTCACGATCTTGGATACGAAAACGAGCAAAATTTATTCCGACTTTGAAGTTACCGATGTTAAATTTAGAGAGTTAGAGGATGACGAAATTGAACAATACATTGCAACTGGTTCGCCCTTCGATAAAGCTGGAGCGTACGGAATCCAAGATGATTACGGAGCTGTATTTGTTGAAAGGATCAATGGTTGCTTCTATAATGTCGTCGGCTTCCCACTTACAAAGTTTTACCTTGCAATGAAAAAATTTTTATCTGATGATTGAAAATCTTCACGAAAAAATCCTTACCTCAATTTTAATTGGCATCCTAATCCTTGCCATCATGACAATATATGCAAACTTTGAAAAACTTCTTTTAAGTTTAAAACATTTTAAATGGGCTCTTATCATTCCCATCTTAACACTTTCAACTTTAAACTATATTGCTCGCTTCCTTCGTTGGGAGTTTTATTTAAGAAAAATTGGCATAAAAATTCCCCTGCCTAAAAGTTTCCTTGTCTTCACAAGCGGTCTTACAATGTCGATCACACCAGGAAAATTTGGAGAAGCTTTGAAATCATATTTGCTTAAAATTACAGATGATGTTCAGATCTCTCGGTCCGCTCCGATAGTTGTCGTGGAGAGATTAGCCGATTTTATCGCTCTTGTCATATTAGCTTTGTATGGTTCATTTTACTTCAACTACGGGAAAGAAATAACCCTTACCATTGGATTTGTA
The DNA here is from genome assembly GCF_001535985.1 of Candidatus Kryptonium thompsonii. Taxonomy (NCBI): domain Bacteria; kingdom Pseudomonadati; phylum Candidatus Kryptoniota; genus Candidatus Kryptonium; species Candidatus Kryptonium thompsonii. Next base: position 6,792 of record NZ_CZVS01000073.1, read on the forward strand.
ATTCTTGGTGGGATTTTCATAGTCAGCAAGAAAAAAATTTTTTACATCGTACTTGATCAAGTGAAAAAAGTAATCGGAGATAAATTTACATCAAAAATTCACACCGCCTATAACAGCACGCTTGAGCTAATTGAACCAAAGATTTTAATTCCATCAGTTTTAATCACAATTGTTTCGTGGTTTTTTGAATGTATAGGTTTTTATCTCGTAACTTATGGATATTCGGTTGATATTTCGCTTAACCTTGCAACTTTCATTTATTCATTTTCAACGATCGCAGGTGCAATCTCAATGCTACCTGGTGGACTTGGACTTACAGAAGGAAGTATGACTGGTCTTTTAATTCTAAATAAAATTCCAAAAGATATAGCTGTTGCTACCACCATAATAATTAGATTTGCAACGCTTTGGTTTGCAGTCGCTATTGGTTTGATTTCGCTTTATATCCTTCAAAAGAAGATAAAAAATTTAAAAGATGATTGAGAAAGTAAAAGAAAGCGTAAAATACATCAGAAAAGTTACAAACGACTTTCAACCTGAAATAGCAGTAATTCTTGGTTCTGGACTTGGTGATGTCGCCGAAGAGTTTGAAAACAAAATAAAAATTAAAACAAGCGATATACCTAATTATCCGCTTCCAACCGTTGAAGGGCACGCTGGAAATTTAGTTTTTGGAAAAATAAATAACGCAGATGTCCTTGGATTTCAAGGTAGAATTCACTTTTATGAATCTGGAAAAATTGAAAATGTTGTTTACCCGATCGTCGTAGCTTATGAACTTGGAGTTAAAATTTTAATCATCACAAATGCATCGGGCGGGTTAAACAAAAATTTCAAGCCTGGCGATTTAATGGTAATTGCTGATCATATAAACTTCATGTTCTTGAATCCGCTTAAAATCTTTTCACCAAATATAAACAGGTTCAACAAACCAGCTTACGATGAAAACCTCAAAAAACTCGCAATTGAAACAGGCATTGAACTTAAACTCCCGATTCGCGAAGGAATTTACTGTGGCGTCCGCGGTCCAAATTACGAAACCCCTGCGGAAGTCAACATGCTTAGGAAAATTGGAGCAGATGCTGTTGGAATGTCAACAGTGCCAGAAGTTATAACCGCAAATTATTTAGGTATGAAAGTTTTGGGAATTTCATGTATTACGAATTACGCAGCTGGAATAAGCCCAA
>NZ_CZVS01000074.1:0-7572 GCF_001535985.1 Candidatus Kryptonium thompsonii
AACCCAATGATTTGGTTGAACAAACCCGGCATTGATTCGGTAATAAATCATTACAGGATCTCTTCTATTTAAAATAGTCTCTTTAAGTTTTTGAGAGTGAGGGGAAAATCGCCTGTTATATCCTACCATCAAAAAGGGTTTATTAGCTAAACCAACGTATGTATCGTATATTTCTTTTAATTCTTCTTCGTTAATACACAGTGGTTTTTCAACAAAAACATGTTTATTGGCTTTTAGAGCTTCTATCACCATTTTGGCATGAGAGCTATGAGGAGTCAGAATAACAACTGAATTAATATCCTGATTTTGGATTACTTCTTGATAGTTCGTTGTAATATTTTGGAAGTGATATTTTTTGGCAACATGATTCGCATTTATGCCATGAGCAGTACAAATCGTGTGAAGTTTTACGTTAGGCACCTTAGATAAAGCTGGTATAAGCAATGCCTTACCAAATAAACCGGCCCCTATGACTCCAACCACAGGTGTAGTTACAAAGGAATTTTCTGAGAGATTAGGGAAATTAGAAACTTTCAATTTTTCATTTTTATCATCATAGTTTTCTTTTGATACACCTTTGGCATAGATATCTTTCTCATCCTTATTGTATTCAATTACAACACCAATATAGGGTCCACCTTTATTATTAAGCATGTCGTTATACAATGACAAAGCGTCTCTTATATGTATCCTATGGGTTATCAAAGGTCTTAAATATATTTTTCTCTCGGAAATGAGCCTTAAAAACTCTTGGAGGTTTCTATTTTCCGTCCAGCGGATATAGCCTACGGGATAATCTATTCCTTTATTTTCATAGATAGGATCAAGGCTCCCTGGACCACCTGCTTTCGAGACTATAATCTCTACCTCTTTATGCCACATCTCATTTCTATTGGGATGAATATCAACAACCCCCACAACAACTACTCTTCCTCTAAAGCGGGAAATCTCTACGGCAAGATGAATAGGCTCAGCAGATTTAGTAGCAGCTGTAATAATTACAGCATCAGTGCCATATCCTTCGGTTATTCTATTCGTTAAATTCTTAAATTCCTCTGGATCTGTTACTGCAGCATCTACACCTAACTGCTTTGCAAGATCTACCTTGGAGGGGTCTATATCAAATCCTGCCACCACACATCCATAAGCTTTTAAAATTTGAACTGTTAATAATCCTATAAGCCCAAGCCCTATCACCGCAACTCTCTCCCCAAAAGTAAGATTTGCACAACGGATTCCGTGTAAAGCAATAATTCCCAACATCCCAAAGGAGGCTTCTTCAAAACTAACATTTTCAGGTATTTTGCAGCAAAGATTTTCAGGCACAGTAATGTATTCTGCATGGGCTGCATATCCTGCTCCTACACAAGCAACCTTATCTCCAACTGAAAACTTATGAACATTTTTGCCTACTTCAACCACAACACCAGCAGAACTATAACCCAAAGGAACTGGGTTATCCAGTCTACCTAAAGCTTCCTGAAATGTCTTTAAAAACCCCTCCTTTTTTGCTTTATCCAAAAATCTTTTCACTAAATCTGGTCTTGCTCTTGCCTTTCCGAGAAGTGATTTTTTTCCAAGCTCAATGATCGATCGCTCTGTACCAATACTAACTAAAGAAAAATGATTTTTTACCAAAACAGAATTTGAGCCACAATTAGGTATAGGCACATTTACTAATTCTATCTCTCCTGTCCTGTAATTTTGAACTAACTGAAACATCAAACTATTCCTTTTTATACCCCTATTATACTATTCTACAATCTTTTCGATAGCAGTTTCTCTATTGTAAGGTAGTTTACCATTGCATACTTCCATAATTGGAGATAAATCAAATATATATTCGGTAGTTATGTTATTTAACCTAAAACTTGTAATGATACATATATGGAATGTTCAACATTGGAAAATTTTGCGCAGATATTTGTCTTGCTTACTTTCGATTGATAACAATTCTTTGATTTTTCCACTTATTATCTTTTCATAAGCAATGATCATCTGATCCGCTATCTTATCCCAAATATATTTTTCCATAACTAATCTTTTGCCTTTACTACCCATATCTTTACATAATTCTGGATTATCCACTAATTCAATCATAGCCTTTGACAAGCTAATAACATCAGGATCAATAACTTTCCCTGCTCCTACACTTTCTACTTCAGGAAAATTGCACTGGCGAGTTATGATAACAGGAAGACCACATATCATTGCTTCTAAAATAGCCATACTAAACCCTTCCGAGTATGATGGTAGTACAAATATGTCGGCTCTACTTAGAACACTTAATTTCATGTGCCCGGTTAATATCCCAGTAAAGATAACCTTATCCATAACACCTTCTATTTTTAACATCTGTTTTACTTGTTTTGCATAACCATAGTTATCAGGCCCTACAATCAAGAGTATAATATCATTCCGAGTTCTGGCAAGTTTTCCAAAAGCTTTAGCTAAAAGATCTAACCCTTTTATAGGATGAATACGTCCTAAAAATAGGATTACCTTTTTTCGTTTCAACCCCGGGTATAAGAGTTCTATTTCTGATCTCTCTGGAAGATTTTCAAAATCTTCTGGATTTAAACCATTAGGGATAAGAAATATATTTTGGTTATTAACAAAGTTAGACATACTTTTAACTTCTTCTTCTGTGATAGCATGAAGCCCAGAAGCTTCTTTTAAAATCCTTTTTTGGATTAAGGTCGCATAGACCCTCTTCCTAAATGCCTTATGATTTAAACACCAGGGATCAAGAGCCCCATGAATGGTTATAACAAAAGGTTTTCTTGCAAGTTTTGTTGCTTTATAAGCAGCATAATGAGGATGATGCCAGATTTCATGAATATGAACTAAATCAAAATCAAAAACTTCTTTCATTAATGCTTTAGCCAAAGATGAAGAATAAGATGTCCAGAATTTTGAAAGAAAACCTTTGGGGAAGAGTTTCACATCAACCCCTTTTGGTATGCATATCTCTTTGCTATTTTCTAACGGTGCAAAAATAGATACTTCAATCCCTTTCTTTGCTAAGGCTTCTGTTAATTCAGTAACAACCTTTGTTGGTCCCCCCCATGCTGGATTCAAACTAGCCGCAACATGCAGGACTTTCATTTTTCACTCCCTAATACAAATTTTATAGTTTCCACGATAACTTTAGCTGCCTTTTTTAGGAGTATAGTCCTTTAATATTCAAAGATACGTCATCTCGCCTTTAAGGCATATTTCCCCTCTACTACATTTTTTATAACTTCGTAAAGTTCTTTCACATTAAATGAATCGAAAGAAAAATCATTAACACCTTCTTTATCAAATCGGGATAACAGCTACATCTCTTTGAAACTAATACAGATAGACCATCTATAATGACCATTCCCTATATGAAAATACCAGTCCTGAGAAATAGGTTTAGAAAGGTTGATATATGGTTCTAAATCATCCATGGTCCCCAAACCAATATAGGTTTATAATCGTCCATTCAAATGGTAAATTTTACCAATTTTGAACTATTTTTTTTCTTCTATCTTGCTCTGCCCATAGGCGGTAATGGGCATAAAATCCGTATCATGTTTTAGAATATAGCCTATTTTACAAGCAAGTAAGGATAAGATAAACACCTACACAGGTTGGGGAGTTGAAAATAGAGTTTGAAATCCTCATGTGTCTACTATATTATCCTTACAATGTAAAGCCAGAAGCTTTTGCATCCTCATAAAACATTTTGACTGTTTCAAGTGAAAACTCGTTTAAATCTTTTCCAATAAGGTCCAGCTTTTTGATTAGATCATAAGTCAAAGTTATAATGTGGCAACCAACTTCAGACGCCTGGACAACATTCAACACTTCTCGTGGACTTGCCCAAATCAACTCTATATTGGAATAGGGTCTCAAATATTCCACCACACTTTTCATAATAGGCACAGGGTCTCTTCCCGTGTCAGCAATACGACCTGCAAAAACTGAAACATAAGCGCCTGGACCATGCAAAAGTGCTGGAACAACTTTTTTTACTTGCTCAAGTGTCATAATAGCAGTGACATTGACCTTTACATTTGCGCTAGATAGTTTTTCTATAAGCTTTGCGCTTGATTCCCCCTTAGTATTTGTTATCGGAATTTTTACATAGACATTTTCACCCCAGGATGCGATCTCACGCGCTTGTCGTTCCATTTCATCAAACTCATCTGAAAATACCTCAAAAGATATTGGCTTATCTTTTATCTCAGATAATATCTCTTTAGCAAACGCCTTATAATCTTTTATCCCTGCCTTTCTCATTAATGTGGGATTTGTAGTAAAGCCAGCAATTATGGAATTTTTAGCCATCTGCAACATTAAATCTTTTTCAGCACCATCAGCGAATATTTTAATACGGAATTTTTTTAGTTCCATAAAAATCCTCCTTATCATATGATTTATTTTGTTGATTCCCACTTTGGCAGATTTACTTGAAGATCAGGGTGAGATACAAGTAGATGCCAGATCATAGCTTGAAAAGATTCTGTAAGAGCTGTTATCAAGGATGGATCTATTGTTGGAATAATAATACTAACATCAGAATTTTTAGCAGCATAGCCACCATCTCGACCAACTATACTAATAACTTTTGCACCAACCTCCTTAGCAAGTTTAACGGCATTAACAAGATTTGTAGAAATATTCTTTTCTTCATTTCCTCCACCAACCGAGAATACGAAGAGACAATCTTTAGAATTAATCCTACTGACTTTCAAGTAATTAGCAATAGATAAATCCCATCCCTCATCATTGATTCGGGCAGATAATTCTGATACATTATCTGTTGGGCAGTATGCCTCAAAACCACACAACTTTCTAAAGTCGCATGTTGCGTGAGATGCATGACCAGCACCACCTCCAGAACCAATGAAAAACAATCGCCCCTCCTCATCCCTTATTTTTTTTAAGACTTGCACCATCTTTTCAATTGCCGATGTATCAATAGAGTCAATTATTTGTTTTGCCACTTCTAAGTACCTTTTGCTAAAAGACATTAGCTCCTCCTCTTTTTAATTTTATTAACTTTATGAATCATTAGAATATTTATTACCTCACTTAAAGTATTTATGTTATAATCTGCAATACCATGGATATTGGTATTATAATCCGTTTGAAGAAGAATGGTTTTTACACCAGCCCTCTTTCCAGCTATAATATCTTTTTCACTATCCCCTAAAAAAAATGAATCTTCCAAGTTAATTTTGAATCTTTTCGCTGCTTCAAAAAGCATTCCTGGATTGGGTTTTCTTCTAAAATCTGAATTATCGCAACTTGTACATACAAGTATAGCATCAAGGGGAAAGATTCTATTAAGTAGTTCATGAATCTTTTCAAGCTCAGAAATATTCATTTTTTTTCTTTCTATATCAGGTTGATTTGTAACTACAATTGTCATATAACCTAATGCTTTTGCCGCCTCTACAACCCTTATTGCTTCGTTCATTATCTCAAATTCAGACAAAAACCAAGGCGAACTTACAGTGCCATTTCTAATCACAACCTTATTGAGTATCCCATCCCTGTCAAGAAAAAGAGCTTTTTTCACTTTATAACAATAACTCTATTTAATTTGGATGATTTGTATATTGCCTCAACAACTTTATTCGCCTTCAAACCATCCAGTCCATTACCAATTGGCTGCCTGTTTTCTTTAATGGCTGATACAAATTCCAGCCATTCCCTTTCCCAGCTTATATCATCGGACGGGAAATCAATAACTTCAATATTGGGCCTACCTCCTTCCTTTTGTCTCTTTCCTATTTCAAGGGTTTCAGGTCCATAATTTCCACCCAAGCCATTTATAGTTAGGTATCCATTTTCACCAAATATCTCAAATGAAAAGATATTTTTCCAATTAGTCCAGCTCACATGAAATGAAGCTGTAACATCTTTATCTGTCTTTAATATGGCAAATGCGTTATCTTCTACTTCTATATCCCAAAACTTTGTCTCTACCTTGCCATATACTTCAGTAATCTCACCCCCAAACCAGCGTATCAGATCTATCACATGAACACCCTGGTCAAGGAGTTCACCTCCACCACATAACTCTTTCGATGTACGCCACTCCTTTTCCATTCCAGGACGTCCACCATGTCCGTATCTTGAACGAATAATAAGGAGGCGTCCTATTATGCCCTCATCTACAATTTGTTTAGCCTTCCATACAGCGGGATGAAATCTGTGATTAAAACCAGTTTTTATCACAAGATTTTTCTTACTGGCAGCTTTAAGGATATTTTCCGCTTCTTTGATATTCCTGCCGAAGGGTTTCTCACAAAGCACATGCTTTCCACTTTCCAATGCTGCAATAGAGATAGGGGCTAAAACACTATTGATAGTTGAAACAATTACAATATTAATATCCTTTCTAGTTACCACTTTTCTCCAGTCACTTTCTGCCTCTCCTCCAAATTCAGTAGCAAGCTTCTTTGCAGCATCTTTGTTTATCTACAACTGCTCTTAAACTTCCAATACCTGTTTTACTTATTGCTGCTGCCCTTTTTCTGCCAATAAGACCTGCACCTATTATTGCAACGTTAAATTGCATTTAAAATTTTCATTTTTTAAAAAAGGTTTTATCATCAATACGGCGTAGCACAGCGATATCTTTATCAACCTTTAATTTCTCAATAAAAGCTTCGTTCTTCCATGGGTCCCATGGTGCACTGATAAGCTTGCCTGTTATTCCATCAGACTCCTCAGAAGCCAAAAAGAGAGCAAGCTCTACCACAATCTCCAAAGGACTTCCTCCTTTTACTGCTCGGGTTATTGCTTCCTCAAGCTCTTTCTTACCAGCTAATTCCCCAGCCTCAAGCACTTCCTCAAGCATTCTTGTATTAATTGCACCTGGGGCAATTGCATTAACGTGAATATTATAATCTTTTACCTCTTCTGCAAGTATTTCTGTAAACCGCACAATGGCTGTTTTTGATACACTATAAGCAGAGAAATATGGTCTTGGATATGTAGCGCCCCCACCGGAAAGATTTATAATCTTACCATTCCTCTTTTCAATCATCAGTGGTAATACAGCCTTACAAAACATTGCTGCTCCGAAAAGATTTACTTCGAAGTTTCGTATCCATTCTTTTATATCCACATTCTGAAATAATCCTATTGGCTTCTGTATGCCTGCATTGTTTATAAGAATATCTACTGTTGAAAATTTCCTAACAGTTTCCTCCACAATTTTTTGAACGTCATTCCAATTTGAAACATCACCAATTAACCCTATTGCTTCACCACCATTTTTTTTTATCATCTCAACGGTAGCAAAAACTTCTTCTGAAGTCCTTGCTACAATTGCAACCTTAACCCCCTCACGGGCTAAACGTAGGGCAATGCCTCTTCCTATTCCCCTTGAACCACCTGTAACAATTGCGCTCTTGTTTTTAAGATTCATCTTTGCTTTATTTAGGTTATAGGTTTTATTTTAATAACATTATTCAAAAAATAAAATTTTTTAACCCTGGCCCTCATTCTAGATTCTAACATAATATTTAAGAAGTTTCCACTGATATACGACGCTCTGGTTTCATGAGTTTACCTGTTGTGCAG
>NZ_CZVS01000075.1:0-7300 GCF_001535985.1 Candidatus Kryptonium thompsonii
TATTTTTTGTAATCTCGTTCTTTGTTTTAGTTTTCATCTGGAAATTTGTAAATGTGCCATTAAAAAAATTGACATACGGGACAACTGAGATAATGAACGGGAACCTCGATTTCAAACTTGACTTCAAATCAAAAGATGAAATTGGCTTGCTTGCCGAGTCATTCAACAAAATGACCGAAAAATTAAAACAAGCACACGAAGAACTTACAAACTGGGCTAAGCTTCTTGAACAAAAGGTTAATGAGAAGACGGCGGAACTTCAAAGAGCTCACGCATATATGGTGCAAATTGAAAAGATGGCTTCATTGGGAAAACTTGCTGCAACCGTCGCACATGAACTTAATAACCCACTTGAAGGAGTTCTAACATACGCCAAACTTTTAAAGAGAAGACTTCAAAATGGTGAAATTAGCGAAGCGGAGAAAAAACGAAATTTTAAACGAGCTTTCAATTATAATTGATGAAACATCTCGATGTGGAAATATAGTTAAAAACCTTCTTCTGTTTTCAAAGCAAAAAGTGGGAGAATTTAAAGATGAGGACATTTGCCAGGTGATAAAAAGAAGCGTCGCTCTAATATCTCATCATCTTCAAATGAACAATATAAAACTTGAACTTGATATCCCCGAAAATCCCGTATTTGTTTTTTGCGATGCACAACAAATTGAACAAATGCTTCTCGCAATGGAAATAAACTCAATTGAAGCAATGCCAGAAGGTGGGACTTTAAGAATCGAACTTAACGAAATTGACAGTGATAAAATTCAAATCAAAGTGACAGATACTGGAATTGGAATACCGGAAGATATCTTGCCCCATATATTTGAACCTTTCTTTACGACGAAAAAAGAGGGCAAGGGAACCGGACTCGGCCTTGCGGTCGCATATGGAATTGCCGAAAGACATAACGGAAGCATAAAAGTTGAATCAAAAGTAAACCAAGGAACAACGTTTACAATTACATTGCCCAAAAAACTAAACATCAGCTATGACGCACAAATTTAGCATTTTAGTTGTTGATGACGAATTTATCGTCAGAGATTCCCTATCAAAATGGTTTACACAAGATGGATATAAAGTTGGCGTAGCGGAAAACGCAGCACAAGCATTAAAACTGATGAATGAAGGACCATGGGATATAATCTTCATTGATATTAAAATGCCCGGAATGGATGGGCTTGAACTTCAAAAAAGGATAAAAGAGATTGACCCGAACGCTATAATTATCATAATTACTGCATTTGCATCTGTTGACTCCGCCGTTCAAGCATTGAAAGAAGGAGCTTACGACTATATCACAAAACCAGTTGACCCAGATTACCTTTCGCACCTTGTTAAAAATGCCCTAAAGCAGAAAAAATTAACGGATGAGAACATTAAACTGCGCGAACATGTATCCGAGCTTGTCATGGGAGAAGAACTCATCGGCGAGAGCCCGCAAATTAAAAAAGTAATCGAACTTGCGAAAACAGTCGCCCCGACAAATACCACCGTAATGATAAGAGGCGAAAGCGGAACAGGTAAGGAACTTGTTGCAAGATTAATTCACGCACACAGCCCAAGAAGATATTTTCCATTTATCTCAGTAAATTGCGGCGCTGTTCCAGATACGCTTCTTGAATCTGAACTCTTCGGACATGAAAAAGGAGCTTTCACAGATGCGCTTTACAGAAGAAAAGGTAAATTTGAACTTGCGGATGGAGGAACAATTTTTCTCGATGAAGTTGGAACCATAAGCTTGAAAATGCAAATCCAACTTCTCCGCGTCCTTGAAACAAAACAATTTACAAGAATTGGTGGGAACGAAATAATAACAAGTGATTTTAGAGTCATTTGCGCAACAAACTCAGACCTTGAACAAGCAGTGAAAGAAGGAAGATTCCGAGAAGACCTTTATTATAGGCTTAATGTTTTCACAATCTTCATCCCACCGCTTAGGGAAAGAAGAAGCGATATCCCATTAATAGCAAAATATTATCTTGAAAAATATGCAACAATGATGCATAAACCAATAACTGAGATCTCACCAGAAGCGATGGATATACTAATACGATACGATTGGCCTGGAAACGTAAGAGAACTAAAAAATGCCATTGAAAGAGCTATGGTGCTTGCGAAACCACCCGCGATAAGACCCCAAGATTTACCAATTCAACTAATCGAAGAAGAACAACCTGAAAATGAAACACTTGAAGTGGTTGAAAAAGCTCATATACTCAAAATTTTAAATAAAACAAATTGGAACATAACACAATCAGCAAAAATTCTCGGCATAGATAGAGTTACACTCTACAACAAAATCGAGAAGTACAATCTGAAGAGAAACAGGGTCGCTTAAAAACTCATGACCTTAACAAAACCATGTAAAATTCTTATAGTCCCAATTTACCCGGTCGATCTTGAACTTGTTCTAACCCTTCCCTCACAACTTAGGGAAATTTTTAAATGTGATGTTTTACTTGATAATACAAATCACCTCAACCTTCTATCTGCTTATGACAGTTCAAGAGAACAGTTCAACTCAACGAAAATAATTTCAATCCTTCTTGAAAAATTCAAAAACTTCAACGGCAAAGTCCTTGGTGTGATCTCAATTGATTTGTTCATCCCCGTGTTGACTTATGTATTCGGAGAAGCACAGCTTAAAGGGAAAGTTTCCATCGTCTCGACATTTAGATTAAACGAAATTACCTATGGTTTCCCCGAAAATAAAAAACTAACTGCGGAGCGACTTTTAAAAGAAGCCGTCCATGAACTTGGACATAATTTTGGGCTTCTACACTGTGAGAATTATCTATGTGTTATGCATTCCTCAACTTCCGTTGAAGAAGTTGATATAAAGACAGCATCATTTTGTGACGAATGCTATAAAAAATTATTTGGGCAAATTTCGACTGAATTCAATGATCACCATAATGGCGAATAGAATTGAATAAACCGTCTCAATCCAACCAAGTTTTTTAAATTTCACCTTTCTCTCAAGCATAAATGTCCCCATGATCGAGTGAATTATCACTGGCAAAAATCCAAGAAAGGTTAGAAGACCTACTGAATTGAAAGCAAACAACGCACTAATCAAAATTAAAATGGCAACATGATAGGCAATGTTATATCTGCCGATGAAAAGTTTTTCACTAAGTGTAAATTTTTCCTTCTTCGTTGCAAGCGCAGATATCTTCATCCTAACATAAACTATCCCGCTCCCAAAGAATATTAAATTTAAAAAGTAAAGCTGAAGCATGATCAGATCAAATCTACCTATACCGACATAATAAGCCGATGGAGCCGTCATCACAAGCACACTCATTGCGAAAAGTTGTCCACCCTGCGTTTTGTCAAGATTTAACTTGGCAAGATAAAGTTGGAGAAAGAAAGCAATCAAGCCTATCAACCCAAATAAAAGCAACCCGTAAAGCTTAAAATAAAAAATCAAAACAAGCGACGGCAAAACAGCAAATGGTAGAAAAACAAGGAAAGATTTTAAAGCATCCTTTACATTTTCAGATGAGATTTTTAACCTCAACTTCGCAAGCATCAACGCAGGCTGATAAGCGAGAAAGATTGAAAGAACGGAAACTAGAAAAAGAACTATTTTTATATCAAATCCACCGCCAATTTTTGCACCCATTAAAAACGGGATGAGCAAAATAGCCCAAGAACCGTGTTCTTTGGGGAAAATTATCATAGAACCATCTTAATTTTTTTAAGTTTTCCGTGCAAACACAACAATATTTTTTGATTCATTAGCTTTAAACTCTCTTTTTAAAAAATCTCCAAAAATTTCAATCTCCTTAAATCCGACCATGCGAAGTTTCCTACATAGAGCCTCACTTTTTATCGGCTTAATTCTTGTGGTTATAAGCTTATGGGAGTAATTTTTTGTCTTATCAACTATTAAAACATTAAACTTCAAAAAATCTTTTCTTATCTCAAAAACTTTTAAGCTCGGGGAGCCAACTATCGTAGGTTCAAAATCATAAAAACGGACAAAAATTCTTTCGGGAGTCTCACGAACATTCACTATCCTTTCTTCATTTTCCATAATTTTATCATAGTTCAAAATTTGAGCAATCAAAATTCCATTCGGCACCAAAGCGTTATAAAAATTTCGCAAAGCAATTAACAAATCTTTTTCATTGATCAAATGGGGGAGCGTATTCCCGATGCACAAAACAAGTTCAAATTTTTCTTTATACTTTTCCTTTATCAAAGAAAAATCAAGAACCTCAAACTCCGCTGATACCCCAAATCTTTGGGCAAGTTCCCTCGCCTTTTCGATCATAGATGCGGAAATATCTATCCCAAGAACTTCAACACCGAGCTTTGAAAGAATTATTGAATGAAGCCCAACCCCACAACCAGCATCAAGACATCGGGTAATTTTATATTCACTAACGATGGTTTTGAAAATTTCACTTTCGCTTTCAACCTTGGACGAAAACTCAATCATATCCATATAATCTTCCGAAAGCTCATCGTAAAAATCAGAAGCAGATTTAACTTTACCATATGTTTCAAATTTACCGTTCTCAGGCAAGCTTCAATCTTAAATTATTTTAACAACATCCGCCAACCTCTTTTATACCTTCATAAAAACTTGCGTCCTCAAGAGCTTCCTTTATCATCTCAACGGTTGGCGCACCATAAAATTGACCATTAATTTTGTAAATCCGACACGTCATACCGTAATTTCCACTATCCATATAAGATGGATCAACATCAACACCATTAACTCTTATTGTTGGAGACCCAGGAAATTTATATTTTAAAGCCTCTTCCTCAGTTTTTATCTCAATTTCCTCGATATGATAGTCTTTTATCCTTGCCTTTTCTATCGCTTCCAACAAATTCTCCCTCGCCTTCTTATGATTTGGACAATCGGAAAAGTAAAGAAATTGAATTTTCATCGCTCAAAGTTCTACTTTTTTGCTTTTTTCATTTTAAAAAGATTTTTTAAATTTTCAAAAGTCTAACGAAATCTAACCTTACAAAATGAGAACAATACCTTGCTTAATTTTCGTTCTTATCATCATTGGATGCGCAACCCAAGTTCCACCTTCTGGAGGTCCACTGGACACAACCCCACCTGAAATTGTCAAAACTTATCCCGAAAATGGAACTGTTAACTTTAAAGGTAATTACGTTGAAGTTGAATTCAGCGAATATGTTGATAAACGTTCTGTTCAAGATGCTATTTACATCTCTCCGTACATCCAAGGTGAAATCCAATACAAATGGTCTGGAAGAAAATTAAAACTTGTTTTTCCAGAAAAACTCAAAGATAGCACAACCTATGTTATAACTTTTGGAACCGAAATTAAAGATTTAAACGCTGGCAACAAAATGAAGGAATCATTTACACTTGCTTTCTCAACTGGCTCAGCAATCGATTCGGGCTCAATAGAAGGGAAAATTTTTTCAAACAAAGGGAATTTCATGGTCTTCGCTTACTTAATTGACAAATTAAACCCTGACACACTTTCTCCACTTCACACAAAACCAGATTACGCCACCCAAGCTGGAAGAGACGGCGCCTTCAAATTTCAATTCATTAAACTTGGCAAATATCGATTGTTTGCAATAAATGATAAGACTAAAAACCTTCTTTACGATCCTGGGGAAGATGAATACGGCGTCTTTTGGGAAGATATTGTAATCAACTCAAAAAACCCAATTGCTACGAATGTAATTTTTAAAACCACAATTGAAGACACAAGCAAACCTTTCGTTTCATCGGTGAATGTCCTCGACAATTCGCACATACTTATAAAATTTTCAGAAAAAATAAATCCGGAAAACGCAACGATAAAAATCGAAAAAAACGAAACCGAAACACTTCCACTGATAACCCAAATTTATCCCGATAGCAGTAAAATAATCTTGATTTTATTGGAAAAACTTGACACAAGAAATAAATATCAACTTGCTCTTTCAAAGACAACAGACCTCGCTGGAAATGAACTTGGTGAACATATCTATGAACCTCCAGGTGAATTTGCAGATGATACAACCGCACCCACATTAATTTTTTCAATTCCAGCTGAAGGTGAAAATGATGTAAACCTAAAACCAGAAATTAAACTTTTCTTTGATGATGTTCTACTTTCGGAGCCTAAAATACAGCTATTTGATTCAACGGGAAACGAAATAAAAGTTAAAGCGAAACAAAATTTAAACGAGCTAATCATTGAACCAGAGACAGAACTAAAACCCGATGAGCTTTACACGCTTAAAATCTCTGAAGCTCGTGATCTTAACAACAACATTCAAAAGGACACATTAAAATTATCATTCAAAACCATCAACCCACTAATTTTTGGAGCTATTGAAGGAAGTGTAACCTGCGAAGATACTATATCAAGCGTTATAATTTCAGCGTTTGAAACTTCAACTGGGAAAAAATTTACAACAAAAACAAAATGCAACTCAAAGTTTACAATTGAACAAATTCCACAGGGGAGATATTTGATTGAAGCATTTATCGATTCAAACGGAAATGGAACTTACGATTACGGCAAAGTTTTTCCATTTGCCCCATCAGAGAAGTTTACCGTTTATCCAGATACGGTAAAAGTTAGAGCGAGATGGACAACCGAGAACATAAACATAAAATTTTAATCAAAAACAATCATACATTTTAAAGATTCACCAGCATTCGCAGTTAACATAAAAGCATCAAGTGTATTCTCTATTTTGAACCTATGCGTGACAAGATTTTCTGCTTTTACTATACCTTTACTTATCAAATTTAATGCTTCAGCCGTATCATCAGGACCTGCCGAATAACTTGGGATTATTGAAATCTCGTTGAAATAAATCTCATACGGTTTTATCTCAAGTTTTGCATCATCAGGCGTTGGCGTAAACAAAATCAACTTTCCACCTTTTGCGACAAGCTCGAGACCCATTTTAATTGCCTCAATCGTTCCTGGACCAACTATGACAATATCCGCTCCATAACCGTTTGTGAATTCCAAAACCCTGTCCTTGACATTTTCACTTGAAAAATCAATTACATAATCGGCTCCGTTTTCAATTGCCTTCTCTAATCTATACTTTACTTTATCAACCCCGATGATAATTTCAGCACCATAAAACTTAGCAAGTTTTACATTCACCTGACCCATAAATCCAAGCCCAAGCACAACTATATAATCCCCTTCCCTTATACCTGCTCTCTTAAATGCTTTAACAGAACAAGCAACTGGCTCAACGATGGCGCCATCCTCAAAAGAAACACCATCGGGCAATTTCAACGTATCATTCCTCAAATTAACATTGGGAACTTTTACATATTCAG
>NZ_CZVS01000076.1:0-7232 GCF_001535985.1 Candidatus Kryptonium thompsonii
GTGAATTGTTGAAAGGACGAGATATTCATCGTCAGTTCCGGGTAGAACTATCTCCGAGACGCTTTCATTTGGGGGTTCAATCGCAAGATCCGTTAAAAATTCTTCAAGCGAATCATACCGTGATGCGATGGTTTCAAAAATTTCAAGATCTTTTCTTCTTTTCTCATAATCGTCGTATTTATCCCTCATTATCGGCTCGTAGTAGCTGAGTATTATTTCTGTTTTCTGTTGAACTGAAATATCATCTGGATAAATTGTGTAAAGGAGTTTAAATAGCTTGGCGACGCTATCTGGGTAATCTTTAAATTTAAGCCAGTAATCCGGGTTTGTTTTGATGTTCAATTTTCCAGATGTTATGTCTTCAATGATCCTTTGAGCTGTCCTTGGACCAACTCCATCTAACAGAAGTAGAATCCTATGCCATGAGATTATATCATTGGGATTTAAAATTACGCGAAGGTGTGCTATGATATCTTTTATATGGGCTGTTTCAATGAACTTGAAACCGCCGAATTTAACAAATGGTATATTTGCCTTTGCAAGTTCAATTTCAAGGTCGAATGATAAGTAGCTTGCCCGGAAAAGCACGGCGATTTGATTTAAGGGTATCCCTTCTTCTCGCAGTTCAAGAACTTTTTGAACGACAAATTTTGATTGGTGATTTTCGCTTGGTGCAATTACGATTACAGGTAATTCTCCACCGGGCTTTTTGGTGTAAAGAACCTTTGTGTATTTTTCTCTTGCTCTATCGATTATTTCATTGGCAAGGTTTAAAATTGGCTGTGTGCTTCTATAGTTTTCTTCAAGTTTTATGATTTTTGTATCGCGAAAATCCTTTGGGAAATCCATTGTATTTCTAAAGTTTGCTCCCCTGAATGCATAAATGCTTTGTGAATCATCCCCAACAGCCATGACATTTCTATGTTCCATCCCTAAAAGACGGATTATGTCCGCTTGGAGTCTATTCGTGTCCTGATATTCATCCACCATTATGTACTTGTATTGATTTGCGAGTTTTTTTCTGACATCGTCAAATTCCTCAAGCAATCGTTTCAAGTTTAACAAAAGGTCGTCATAATCCATCAGGTTATGTTTTGCCTTGTATGAGTTGTATATTCGAAATAATTTGACGATGTCCTCAACTTGCTCGTAATAATGGGGGAATTCCTCAAGGACTATTTCTTCAATTGGAGTTTCCGTGTTTATCGTTTTGCTATAGATTTCATAAAGAGTTTGCTTTCGTGGGAATCTAACTTTTGCTTTGTCATACCCTTCTTGCGTCCGCAAGAGATTTATCACATCTTCAGCGTCTCCTTGGTCTAGTATGGTAAAGGAATTATCATATTTTAAAAGATGTGCATACTTTCTTAAAGTTAGATTTGCAAATGAATGGAAGGTTCCACCTGATACTCTATCGCACCTTGCATCGAGGAGAATTGATGCACGGCTTAGCATTTCCTGTGCAGCTTTTCGTGTGAAGGTAAGAAGTAAAATTGATTCTGGATTTACACCGATTTCGACAAGCCGAGCTACTCGGTAAGTGATTGTTCTTGTTTTTCCTGTCCCAGCTCCAGCGATTACAAGCACTGGACCTTCCAGCGTCATCACCGCTTCATATTGGGCTGGGTTAAGTTCATCAGCATATCTTATTTTTGAAGATTTTACGCTCCGCTCTTCAAAAATCTCACGCTTTAGAGTGTATTTCTTCTTCTCCATTTGCCTTTAGATTAGTGTTATTTTTCATAAAATTAAACTTTTATTGGGCTAAATTCAAGTGTAAAGAGCTTTTGACGCTGAATATGTATAGCCTTTAGAAGCATTGTAATTAGCGCAAGCACTTGATTATTTTAACATCTTTTATTAAAATTTTAATGCAAAGCATTCTTTCGCAGGGCAAGAATTTTTAAAATCATAAAACAAATTAAAGTGGATTACGACCAAAGGTATAACGATTACAGAAAAATTATAGATGAACGTTTAAAGCAGGTATTGGTGGAGGAAGAACCAAATAGTTTATATGAGCCCATAAAATATATTTTGCTTGCCGGCGGGAAGAGGATAAGACCTGTGATCGTCATTCTTTCTTGTGAATCATTGGGTGGAAATCTTGAAGATGCGATAAATCCTGCGCTTGCGGTTGAGATTTTTCATAATTTTACGCTTGTTCATGACGATATAATGGACAATGCTGACATTCGTAGGGGTTTGCAGACGATTCACAAAAGATGGGACATAAACACGGCGATTTTAAGTGGGGACGCAATGTTTGCAGTTGCTTATAAACTTCTATCTCAAACTAATTCGAAAAGAGTTGGGGAAATTTTTGATTCATTTGCTCAATCGGCAATTGAGGTTTGCGAAGGTCAAGCTCTTGATTTGGAGCTTGAAACAAGTTTAAAAGTTGGAATTGATGATTACATCAAAATGATAAGCAAGAAGACGGCATCTTTGATAAAAAATTCGGCTAAGATTGGGGCTTTGCTTGCTAATGGGACGGATGAGCAAATTCAAGCGCTCGAAAATTATGGATTTAATTTGGGGCTTGCTTTTCAACTTATGGATGATCTTCTTGATGTTGTTGGGGATTCTGGTGAATTTGGTAAATCAATCGGCGGTGATATAATTAACGGGAAAAGAACTTTTCTTCTTTTGAAAGCAATGGAAAAAGTAAGGGGGAAGGACAAAGAAATCATAGGAAGAGTGTTTGCAAAAGATGGGCTTGATCCGTCGATAGTTGCGGAAGTTAGAGAGATTTATTTTCGTTATGGAATAATTGATGAAACACAGAAAATGGTCAGGTTTTACACCGACATCGCTATAAAATCACTTGAGAACCTTCCCAAGTCTGATTCACACTCAATGCTTGTTTGGCTTGCAAATAAATTATGTGAGAGAAGAATTTAATGATAAAGAAAGAAGTAGAAATTAAGAATAGAACTGGGCTTCATACGCGCCCAGCAGCGATGCTTGTTAAACTTGCTTCAAAATTTAAATCTGACTTTTTTATTGAAAAAAATGGAGTTGAAGTAAATGGGAAAAGTATAATTGGGGTAATGTCTCTTGCGGCCGAGCAAGGTTCAAAACTAATTTTGAAGTTCATCGGTGAAGATGAAGATGAAGCTGCAAAGGCGATAATCGAACTTTTTGAGTCAGGATTTGGTGAAATTGAGGAATTAAAAAAAGATGAAAACCGAGATGGAAGTCAAAATAATTGAGGGCATACCTGCATCCCCGGGTATAGCCATTGGAATAGCACTTAAATATGAGAAACTCAAACCGAAGGTCACTAAAAAGGAAATTAAAGAACATGAAGTTGACGCTGAGATCGATAGGTTTTTGAGGGCGATTGAAAAGTCAAAAAGTGAACTGCACAAAATTTTCACGCTTGCCGTTGAAAAACTTGGTTCAGAAGGTGCGCAAATTTTTGAGGCTCAGCTTTTGATGCTTGATGATAAGATGATAATTGACAGGATAATTGAAAGGATCAAGGTTGAAAAGGTGAACGCGGAGTTCGTTGTAAATGATGAGGTTGAGAAATACATCAAATTTATGCAGAGTTCCGGAGATGATTATTTGAAAGAAAGAGCACATGACCTTGAAGACCTTAAAAATAGGGTCATAAGAAATATTCAACAAGAGAAATGGCTTTCAAGGTTTGACACATCAAGAATTGTCGTCGCTGAGAATTTAACACCGGCTGACGCCCTTCTTTTCAGCCGAAATCAAGTCCTTGGCTATGCAACTGATTTGGGCGGGATTACATCGCATACAGCGATTCTTGCTCGCGCCCTTAAAATCCCTGCCGTCGTTGGATTGAGGGAAGCAACTAAATTTATCAAAACAGGAGATACTGTGATACTTGACGGATACAAAGGAATTATAATAATAAATCCAAATCAATCTTTGATCGACGAGTATCAAGAAAAATTAACTCGTATAAGTGAATTTGAAAAGAAACTTGAACAATTGAGGTTTTTACCTGCTGAGACAATTGATGGGAAAAAATTTACTTTGCTTGCAAATATAGAGCTTCCAGATGAAGTTGACGAAGCTATTCAAAAGGGAGCGGAAGGTATTGGTTTGTTCAGAACCGAATATATTATAAGCAATGGAGTTATCCCTGATGAGGATGAGCAATTTGAGGAATATATTAAAATTGCTGAAAAGATTTATCCCGGTAAAGTTGTAATAAGAACATTTGATATAGGTGGGGATAAGATATTCAGAGATTATCGTAGGGAGGATAATCCATTTCTTGGATGGCGTGGAATTAGAGTTGGACTTGATAAACCAGATATCTTGCTCTCTCAATTGAGAGCTATCCTTAGAGCAAGCGTTAAGGGGAATGTTATGGTGATGTTCCCAATGGTTGCGAGCCTTGAGGAGGTAAGGGAAGTTAAAAAGATGCTTGAGTTAGCTAAATCTCAACTTCGTGAAAGAGGGGTTAAATTTGACGAGAACATAAAATTGGGCATTATGATAGAGGTTCCATCAGCTGCTTTGATGGCGAAGGAAATTGCAAAGGAGGTTGATTTCTTCAGCATAGGGACAAATGATTTAATTCAGTATACGCTTGCAGTTGATCGAGGAAATGAAACTGTTGCAAAAATTTATCAAGAATTTCATCCAGCTGTCTTGAGGTTGATCCAATTTGTGGTAGAGTCAGCTCATAGAGCAAGGATACCTGTTTCAATGTGTGGTGAAATGGCAAGCGATCCCTATGCAACAATTTTGCTTGTTGGATTTGGACTTGACGAATTTAGCGTTGCACCGGATTCAATCCCAAGAATAAAACAGGTTATCAGGTCTATCAAGTATAGAGATGCAAGGCGAATAAGCAAAAGAGCCCTTGTTTTTAAAACACAGGGAGAAATTAAAGCTTTCATTTCTAAGGAATTGAAGGGGATAATACCCGAGTTTGATTTCTAAAAACAAAAGGAGGTTCTATGTTATCAATCAGTGATATAAGGAATTATGATAAGTCAGATATGTTTTCAAAACTTGTCAATTTCGCCCAGCAAGTTGAGGAAGCGGTTAAAATAGGCGAGGGCGTAAAAGTTAACTTTTCAATTAAAAAAATCAACAAAATAGTTTTAACCGGGCTCGGCGGTTCTGCGATCGCTGGGGATTTGCTCCGTTCTTATCTTTCAGATGAGATAAAAGTTCCGATAATTGTCAACCGTGATTATTTCCTTCCGAAATTTGTCGATGAGAATACTTTGCTAATTGTCTCAAGTTATTCCGGCAACACAGAAGAGACGATCTCAGCATACAACGATGGTGTAAAGAAAAGAGCGAAGATAATATGCATCACATCGAATGGTGAGATAGAAAAAATTGCCTTAAGAAAGAAACATCCCATTATAAAAATTCCGTCTGGTTATCCGCCGAGAACCGCACTTGCTTATTCTTTCTTCCCAATCCTTATTGTGCTTTCAAAGCTTGGATTTATCAAAAATAAAAAAAGAGAGATAAACGAAACCATAAAACTTATCGACGCTAAATCAAAAGTTTATTCAAATCCGGAGCATGAAGAGAACTTAGCGTATAAAATTGCCATCCGTCTTACTGGCTCTATACCTTTTATTTACACATCTACAAAATTTGATGCTGTTGCGATGAGGTGGGTTTGCCAGATTGAAGAGAATTCAAAAATGCTTGCACATTTTAACATTTTTCCAGAATTGAATCATAATGAAATTGTTGGATGGTCTGGAGAGGTTGAGGGAAGTTTTAAAGAGATCATGAATAAAATTAGCGTTGTGATTTTGCGAGATGACCAAGAGTATGAAAGGATAAAATACAGGATTGAGATAACTGACGATTTGATAAGACCTTACGCTGGTGAGGTTTTAAATATCTATTCTGAGGGCAAGACAACCCTTGCTCGATTATTCTCGCAAATTTATCTTGGCGATTGGGTCAGCTTTTATCTTGCGATTTTAAATAAAGTTGATCCAACACCTGTAAGACCAATTGAATATCTGAAATCTGAGTTGGCGAAGGTTTAGATATGCATTCTTAAACTATCTTGGTGATAGGAAGATTTTTTCCATCGCTTTTTAAAATCTCGTTCATGCTTCCAGTTCTGTAACCCTCGAGGTCGAGGGTTATATAGATGAATCCAAGTTTTTTAAGCTCTTGGACGACTTTAATTCTGAATTCATCATCGAAGAATTTTTGGAAGCCATCTTTGTTTGTTTCAATTCTAACCGTATTTTCATCGATGTATCTTACACGGACGATTTTCAAGCCGTTGGCTCGCAAGAAAGATTCAGCCCTGTCAATTTTCTTTAATTTTTCTCTGTCAATTGGTAAGCCATAGGGGAACCTTGAGGAGAGGCAGGCAAATGAAGGTTTATCCCATGTTGGTAACCCGAGAATTTTAGATAACTCTCGTATTTCATTTTTTGTTAATCCAGCTTCAAGCAAAGGAGAGCGAACATTGTTTTCTTTCACGGCTTTTAGCCCCGGTCTAAAATCCCCAAGGTCGTCAACATTTGTCCCGTCTGCGATCCATTTGATGCCTTCGTTAATTGCTATTTGTTTCAATTTTGAAAAAAGCTCGGTTTTGCAATAATAGCATCTATCGGGCGGGTTTTCGCTGAATTTTAGGTTGTCGGTTTCTTCCGTAGCGACAACTACATATCTTATCCCGATCATTTCAGCAAGTTTTACCGCTTCTTTTAGTTCCTCTTCGGGATATGTATCAGATTTACCGATGACAGCGATTGCCTTGTCTTTTAGAACATCGTGAGCTACTTTTGCAAGCAAAGTGCTATCAACACCGCCTGAAAATGCTACAACTACCGAACCCATCTCGTTAAGAATGTTTTGAAGTTTAGCATATTTATCGTTAAGTGTCATTTTTTCCTTTTTTCCTTCTTGGTTTTAATTCTTTAAGTAAAAGTTTTTTAATCTCTGCAATAGGCATTTCTTTTCCAGTCCAAAGTTCAAATGATTTGCTTGCCTGTAAAATTAGCATTTCAATACCGCTTATAACTTCTGCTCCTTTCCTTCGAGCAAGTTTCAAAAACTTTGTCATGGGCGGATTATAAACAAGGTCGTAAACCACTTGACCATCGTGAAAGAAATCATCAACTGGAACAGGTAATTCATTTATGTTGGGATACATCCCGATCGGTGTTGTGTTAACTACAAGTCTCGATGATTTTATATCACCAGCTATTTCGGGTAAGAAAAATTCTTTTACCTCAAAATCTTTATAGCCT
>NZ_CZVS01000077.1:0-53307 GCF_001535985.1 Candidatus Kryptonium thompsonii
ATGATGATATCGACCTTCAAATTGAGGTCTTTTTTGAGAACGAAAAAATCTACGAGCGAGATTTTGTTCAAAAGGGAAGAGACAGGGTCAGAGTTCATCGCTTTGAGGTGATCTCGCCGAAATTGTGGTTTCCAAATGGTTATGGTGAACCCTCACTTTACACAGCCCGGATTAAATTGTCAAAAGATGGAGTAATCCTTGATGAAGTTATAAAAAAATTTGGAATAAGGACAGTTAGGTTGCTACAGGAAAGCGATGACGAAGGTGAAAGTTTTATCTTTGAAATAAACGGCGAAAAAATTTTTTGTAAAGGAGCAAATTGGATCCCTGCCGATTGTTTTTTGCCGAGAGTTAAAAATGAAGATTACGATGCTCTTCTTGGAATGGCTAAAGAGTCTAATTTGAATATGTTAAGGGTCTGGGGTGGGGGAGTTTACGAGAGTGATTATTTTTATGATAAATGTGATGAGCTTGGTATAATGATTTGGCAGGATTTTATGTTCGCATGCGCAAGTTATCCGGAGCATGATGACTTTATTCAAAATGTTAAAAATGAAGCAATTCAAATTGTAAAAAGGTTGAGAAATCATCCTTCAATTGTTATCTGGTGTGGGAATAATGAAAATGAGTGGATTTGGGTGGACAAAACTAAAAAGCATCCCGATGAAATGCCCGGGGCAATGATATTTAGCGGTGTGTTAAAGCAAATTTGTCAAGAATATGATGGGACAAGACCTTATTGGCGAAGTTCCCCGTGGGGTAAGGATTATCCAAATTCTGAAACGGATGGAAATCATCATCAATGGAAAGTGTGGAGTCATTGGGTTGATTATAGAGATTACGAAAAAGTCAAAGCAAGGTTTATAACTGAATTTGGTTTTCAAGCCCCACCGCACCCGGAAACGCTTAAGGAAGTTTTGAAACCAGAAAATAGGAATTTTAACTCCTTGTCAATCCAACACCATAATAGGCAGGAAGATGGGATACCTCGACTTTTCAAATTTTTGTCCTCACATCACAAGGTTACATCTGATTTTGAAGATTTAATCTACAGGATGCAATTGAATCAGGCTGAAGCAATTAAGTTTGCTGTTGAGAACTGGCGAATCAGAAAATTTAAAACCGCTGGGGCTTTGTTCTGGCAATGGAATGACTGTTGGAATGTGATAAGCTGGTCAGCGATTGATTACAGAAAAAAACCAAAAGCGTTGTATTACTACGCTCGAAAATTTTTTAATCCAGTTATCGTTGTTGTTAAAAGATTTGATGACAAGATAAAAATTTTTGTTGTGAACGATCTTTTGTCCCCAGTTGAAGGAAATTTAATAGTAAATACATTCACAACTTATGGAGTTAAAAAATTTGAGCGGAAAGTTCCTGTAATTGTTGAGAAAAATTCCACCGCAATTGTATTGGATGAGGAGATTTCAAATTTAAACATCGCCAAGCTGGGGACGGATTATATCTATGTGAAGCTTGAATCAAATGGCAAAGTGATCGCTGAAAATTCGCTTTTCTTAGTTGAACCCAAATTTTTGGAGCTCAAAGGATTGGGCTTTACATATAAAATTTCAAAGATTGGTGAGGCAGAGTATATCTTGAGGATGAAATCAAAAATTTTGCTTAAGTCTGTCTTTATTTATTTCGAAGGGATCGAGGCAAAATTAAGCGATAACTTCTTTGACCTTCATCCAGATAGTACAATTGAGATAAAAATAAATTCGAATGAATCTTTACACAAGCTTATAAACTCAATTAAAATAAAAACGCTAACATAAAAATTGGGGGGACAAACCTGTCCCCCTCAAAATTAATAAGCAAACACAAATGAACTTGGTATTATGCCAGCCTGAAATTTCTTAATAAATTTCCCACTTAAATCGTAGATATAAACCTCGCCCTTTTGAACATAATCTTTTGCATCAGAGCAATATAATAGTTTATTCAAGGGATCAAAACCAAGCGAGTAAAAATTCCCCTGAATGAAATTTTCATTTTTTTCTTTCGTTTTTAAATTTATCCTTGCAATGTTTCCATTTTTAATTGTGTAAGCAAAATCATCAACAATTAAAAGTCGTGACGGATGTCCACCTATTAAAATTGAATCAACGACCGAATCAGAGTTAACATCTATCGCAAATAGCTTTCCATCTGTATCATCATTTGGATTCTGCCAGTCGCCGTAAGAACCATAGCACAAAACCCATAACCTTCCAAGTTGATCAACCGCAAATGCATCTGGACCATCCCCGACATTTATCGTTTTCCTGACCTTATTCGTAGCTGGATCAATTATAGAAACAGTTTTACCATAACCAAAACCAGAATTTGCTACATAAATTTTACCGTTGATTGAGTAAATCCCCGTTGGGTTATTTCCAACCTTTATCGTGTCAACGAGGATTGAGTATGTTGTTAAATCGATCACCGTTACAGCATTTCTATATAGGTTTGTCACATAACCTTTATTCCCAAGCAATGTAATTTTATATGGGCTTGCCTGCGGAAGAAGAACGGTTGCAAGTGATCTATGCGTTTTTGACTCTATCACCTCTATTTTATCAGAGTTATTAACAACTATATAAACTTTTCTTCCATCGCTGCTTATCACTATATCATTTCCCGTATCACCAAGTTCTCTCCCGTTGACCTGTGAAAATACATCCTCGTAAACACGATTTGAATCGGGGATATAGTAACTTAAAGTTGAGTTGTTTCTCCCAAAATTTCCCTCATTTAAGACATATACTCCCTTAAGAGTTGGTATCTCACCTGTGATAGTTTCGCTCTTCTTGCAGCCGACGAGAAACAGAGAAATTGTAAAGAATAGAGCCAAGATAAATTTAAATTTTCTCATTTTATCTCTCCTTTTTGTTTTTGTTTATTTTTTATGGCAAGGGAAAGCTCAATTAAAAAACTTCTTAATGGCATCGGATATCCAACCATCGTTTCATAGTTTTCGTTGAAAAGATTCTTAACACTGAATTTTATCCCCCCATCAAAAAATTGATTCCCGTAAGTTATTCCACAAGTTAGATCAACGACGAAATAAGGTTGAAGCCCTCTGTCATTTGTCTCTGTTGTGTATCTTAATCCAACATAATTTGCTTGAACAAGAAGGAATAATTTACCAAGCGACAGTTCGGTTCTGATGTTGCCTGTTGAGTTGGGTATGTAAATTAGATATTTATTTTGAGTGGCGTCATCTTGGGCTCTTTTATTTTTTCTAATGCTTTTAGCAATTGAAAAATTTCCAGAAATGGTTAATTTGTTAAATAAATTCACATCTCCAGAAACTTCAATGCCACTTGAATTAACATGGTCTATGTTTATCGGTTTCCAAATGTTTTGGTTTTCCTGAGACGGTAGCCAAACTATTCTATCTTTGATGTCGATATTGAAAAATGAAATTTCGATTTTTAACCCAGATGAACTTTTTCTCTCTGGCTCTACAATCATTATAAGTCCAGCATCATACCCTTTTGATTCTTCTGGTTTAAGGTTTTTATTTCCGCTTCCAGGCCAATAGAGGTCATTGAAGGTTGGGGCTCTAAAACCGGTGCCGTAGCTAAACTTTAGATTTAAAGATGGTTTCTTTAAAATTTGAGAGTTGATCCCAAGTTTATAAACAATTTTATTTCCGAAATCAGAAAAATAATCATTTCTTAACATCGGGTAAATTTTTACCTCGGGGAGGAATCCCGGGTTAATTTTCCCCTCACCGCTCAAAAAGAATGCGAGGTTAAATCTTTTTGCCCTTCCGAATGAATTTCCCTCTGCCATTCCGAGTGATGTTTCAACCCCAGAAGATAAAATAAGGTTTGAATTTGGGGCGAAGATCGTATTTAAATTTGCGGTGTAAAATAAATTATGAGAGTAACTGTCAATACCTGATCCAGCGATAAGTAGATCGTTATTGATATAACGCAAATATGAGTTTTTAAACATTAAGGTTCCCTTTAAAATAAAAGATGATAGCGTTTTGGATGTTGATATTAAAAGGTTGAAATCTTCATCAAGCTGAGTAGCGGTACTCGATGGATCATACTTTGTGACCTGGGCGGGGATTCCACGATTTGACCTGATGTAAAAAGTTGAAAACATAAAATTGTCGTTCGAAATGTTGAGATATAAATCAGAAATGTTAAAGTGAGCATTTTTCCTTTTTAAAATCAGGTATTTATCGGCAAGTTTATATTTGTATTTGAAACTCCCAGGACCATAAGTTCTTGAAAAGGAAGAAAAGTAGGAGAGAGTTTTAAGGGTTCCAGAGACATTTGTGTTCAATTTCTTTAATCCAAACGAATCAAAAGCAAAATTGATTTCAGCGATTTTGTTCTCGTTTTCTCTTCGAGTAATTATATTAACAACCCCGCCAACCGCATCAGCTCCATAAAGGGAAGATAAATTTGAATGGATGATTTCAATTCTTTCGATCACATGGCTCGGCATTAAACTTAGGTCAAAGATCCCGTTTTGATAACTTGATATTCGCATTCCGTTCAGAAGAAAAACGGTATGCTCAGACCCGGTTCCGCGAAGTGAGATGGTTTTAAGCACTGCTGGGGTTCCACCGTAGTCTCTGACATATATTGAGGTTGTGTTTTTTAAAATATCGGTTAAGGAAATTGAAGAAGTTTTCTTAATCGTTTCTATGTTTACTATCTCAACAAAACTTGAAATTTCTGCTGTGTTTGCCTGGTATCTTGTGGCTGTGACTGTAACTTCATTAAACTTGATTACGCGACTCGAAAGTTGAATAAATAACAGTGTATCTGATAAAATTTTGAATGTTTTCTCAAATTGATTATAGCCCAAATGTTTCGTAATAATTTTAACTTCCCCAGGATTGATTTTGAAGCTGAAGAAACCAAGAGAATCAGATATTGTTGTTTTGAAGGAGTTGTTTTGGATTAATTCAATGAGTGAATTTTTAACAGGGTTATGTTCTTCGTCGATTATGTAGCCTTTTAGGATAATTTCTTGCGCAAAAATTCTTGAAAAAAGCAGCGTTAATATCAGAATAGCTCTAAGCATTGGTTCGCTTTATTAAGTTTAAAATAAAAAACCCAACCAACTCCCAGGAAAAACCCCGAGAGAAGGTTGGGTTGAGAAATTCAAAACTTGTTTCTTTTTGAATCCTCAACCTCCCCTCGGAGGTTTTGGATTCCCGTGGATTCTGGCAGGTCTCCTGGCTTTCCCGAAACTTCAGCTTGCCTTCCCATTCCCATTTAGGGAACAGTGGCTTTAGCGCTGTATTAAGCGCATTGCTGAAGTTTTATTTTACGGGATCACAGTTGCGGGGCAGCGCCGGATTTTCACCGGACTTCCCTTTTAACCCCTTTAAGGGGGCCAGAATCCCAATGTTAAAGAACGAGCGCGCCCGGCAGGACTCGAACCTGCAACCCACGGCTTAGAAGGCCGTTGCTCTATCCGTTGAGCTACGGGCGCGGGGTGAAACTTTGTGTAAATATAAAATTTTTGATGGAATAAATCAAATTTTTGAAAGATTTCATGGCTCCCTTTTAAAAAGAATATACCTTCTGACATTTATCAACTCTTTAAATCCAGCTTCAAGGAGAAGATGTTTCGTAGATTCAAATTCATGTTGTTTATTTTGTAAATCTCGGGCTGTTCGCTCTACTATGACGATCGGATTTCGTAAATTGTGGAGATAATTTTTTATAATTTGATGCTTGCCCCTTGGAATTTCTATCCACTTTATTAAGCCCGAAAGCTTGCGGTATGAGTAAAATGTCAATTGGGGGTTCATCCCAGCCGTCGAGTGTTTTGTGTGAAGGTAAAGAACTGTGTCAACCTTTGAACTATCTATAAAACTGCAAACCTTTTCAGCGCCATCATTGTATCTTTCATAATCTATGAAGAATTCCGTCTTTAAAATTGAAAATAAACCAACGCCAATAGCCATTACATAAACAAACTTTACAATTTTACCCGATTCAATTTTCTTTAAAACTAAACTCACAACTGACAAAATAAATGGCATTGATAAAGCAAATAGTGCAGTGATGATCAGCGAGTTTAAATCCGCATTGAGCTTTAAAACTTCCTTAACCGCATTTCTTAATTCTTGACTTGACGACCACACAAGCGAAATTAACAAAAGCGAGAGCGGGAAAATCCCTTCTTTTTTATCTATCACTTCTTTTATATAGTTTGCAGAAATTATAACCGCTGGAACAAATAGTGGAAGAACATAGTTGGGTATTTTTGTTTTTGAAAGCGAGATGATAAAAAATTCGCTCCAAAACCACGAGTGAATTAAAATCTTTTGGCTGTCAATTTTCTTTAAGTGTTTGACATTTTTAATTAAATCGATGAAAACAAGTATCGATGGGGGAAATTGAACAATTAACTGATTCAGAATGTAAAAGTAGCCAAGCTCAGGGATGTTCTCCTCAACGCCTTCAGTTAATCTTTCAATTATGTGAAATTTAAAGAATGTATTTATAAAATCCTCGCCGTGGGCTGTAAGCATATAAACATGCCATGGCAAGGCTATAAGAAGCCCTATTGAAGTTAAAGTGATCAATTGAAGACAGGCTTCTTTAAATTTGACCCTGCCGGTTAGATACATTGTGAATAGAAAAAACGCAAGTGTTATGGGAACGAAAAAGCCGACAATTATTTTTGTCATCAGGGCAAGCCCCAAAGCAAAAGAAGATAAATACAGGTGAAATTTTTTACCGTTTAAAAACTCAAGATAAAAGTAAAGGGAGAGCGTTATAAAAAATATGTATGGGATGTCAAGCTGTGCCTGCCTTGAGTAAAAGTTAACCAGATAAATTGAGCCTATAAAAGGTATTGTTAAAAAGCTTGATTGATGATCGAAAAATTTCCTTGCCATCAAATATGTAAGCAGAACGATTAGTGAACCAAATAAAGCTGAGAAAAATCTCGTTGTAAATTCTGAGATGCCGAAGATCTTGTATAAAATCGTGGTCAGCCAGATGAACAAAGGCGGATGTGCTGATGAATATAATCCTCCCACGGCATAATTTGTTTGGTCAATCCATTCGTTGAAGTAATAGATGGCTTTCGCACGAACCCCGTAAAGGGATTCATCCCACATTTGAAGCTCTTTGAAGCCAAGATTATAAAATCTGTGGAGCAAAAAGAAAAGAAGTAAGAGAATAATTAACAGTCTTGCAAATTTTCTGGTTTCTTCCAATTTTATTTCATGATTTTAAATTATGTTTTGAGCAACGCATCGACAAAAACTTCTGGATCAAACGGTTGAAGATCATCGATATCTTCTCCAACCCCTATAAATTTAACAGGTATTTTCAGTTCATTTGCGATTGCAAATACGACACCGCCTTTTGCCGTTCCATCAAGTTTTGTGATGATTAAACCAGTTACTCCAACAGCTTGTTTAAATTGTCTCGCTTGTTGAATTGAGTTTTGACCAGTGGTCGCATCAAGCACAAGCCATACTTCATGGGGTGCTTCGGGGATTACCTTCTGCATTACTTTTTTAACTTTTTTAAGTTCCTCCATTAAATTTGTCTTGGTATGAAGTCGCCCAGCGGTATCAACTAAAACAACATCAATATTCCGTGCAACTGCCGATTTAAGGGTGTCAAATACGACAGCCCCTGGATCAGCTCCCTTTTGTTGTTGGATTATATCAACCCCAGCTCTTTCTGCCCATATCTCAAGTTGTTCGTTTGCAGCCGCCCTGAACGTATCGGCTGCGCCAATTAAAACTTTTTTGCCGCGGGATTTATAATTATAAGCGAGCTTGCCGATGGTTGTCGTTTTTCCAACGCCATTGACGCCAACGATCATTATAACAAATGGTTTTACCCCTTCTGGGATTAAGAACGGATCGAGATCTTTAGAGTCGCAAGTGGATTTTAAAATTTTGTAAAGTTCATCTTTTAAAATTGTGAGAACATCGTTTACCTCGTTTATCCTTTCAATTTTTAGCCTTTCTTTTAAGTTTGAAATTATTTTATCTGTCATATCAACCCCAACATCGGCTGAAATTAAAATTTCTTCCAGATTAGTGAAAAAGTTCGCATCAATTGCTCTCGTTGTTCCAAATAAATTTAAAATTTTCCCAAGAAGATCATTTCTTGTCCTTGTTAAACCATCTTTGATCTTTTTTAAACTAAGTTTGTCCAGAATTCCCATATTCCCCACAGAGCGAGTTTATTTTTCAGGTTCTTAGATTGACATTTTTTAAATGTTCGAAAAATCTTTTGCCATAAACATAAAGCGAAAGAAAAATCATTGCCAAACTTGCCGTGATTAAAATGTCCATGATAAAACCCTTTGCCTTGAACATGGCAAAGGCGATGACAATTGCAATTGATGTTACGGTGTATTTACCAATTTTATTTGATGGCAGAACAAATTTTATTCGTGTGCTTAAATAGGCACCCGCAGATAGTATTAACAAATCACGCCCGATGACTACGCCGACATACCATGCTGGTAGATCACCCTGTTGCACCAAACTTAAAACAATTGCTCCAACGCAAACTTTATCAGCAAGTGGATCGATTATCTTTCCAAACTCCGTAATTTGATTATACTTCCTTGCAAAATATCCATCTGCTAAATCAGTCAAATAAAGCATCAACATAAAAAGCATCGATATTGCACGATTGAAAGAAAGATGTAAGCCGTATGCATCAAAAAGAATAATTCCAGATTCCTTAGTTAAAAAGTAAATCGCTGGGATTAAAATTATAAATCTACTGAAACTTAAAAAATTCGAGATGTTTAAAATTTTTTTATTCATCTCAATCAAACCTTTCGGTTGCTTCTTTGATGTTTAATTCATGTTCATATTTTTCGGGTTTTTCTTCAGTTGAAGTTGGATAATTACCCGTGAAGCAGGCTGTGCAAAAACTTAGGTGTTTCGGTGCCGATTCCAAAAGTTTTTCAACAGATAAATATCCAAGTGTTTCAACGCCAAGCTCTTTCCTTATCGCTTCAATATCTCCGTTTAATCTTGACGCTATTAATTCTTCTTGGCTTGGGAAATCCATCCCATAGTAACATGGAAATTTGATCGGAGGTGAAGCAACTCTGAAATGAACTTCTCTTGCCCCAGCTTCTTTGATAAGTTTTACAAGCGCCTTCGATGTCGTCCCACGCACTATTGAGTCGTCAACTATTACAACACGCTTGTTTTCAAGAACTCCCTTGACAGTATTAAACTTTACCTTTACATTTAACTCTCTCATATTCTGTTGTGGTTGAATAAATGTTCTGCCAACATAATGACTTCTTATCAAGCCAATTTCAATTTTAACATTGTTCCCAAGTTTGTTGCTTTCAGTAACAAATCCAAGGGTCGCTGTATTACTTGAGTCGGGCACATTGATTACAATTACCTTGTCATCTTCAGTTGATTTGGGAGCGGGATGTTCATGTGCAAGCAATTTTCCAAGTTTTCGCCTCACTTTATCAACATTTTCACCAAAAATTTTACTGTCGGGTCGTGAGAAATAAATAAATTCAAAAATGCAGAACGCCTGTCTTTCAACTTTCTTCTCTATCCAATACGATTTCAAATTTCCAGTCCTTATCACTTCATCGTCAATGACAAGCATTTCACCAGGCAAAACATCGCGCACGTATTTTGCTTCAATCAGATCAAAAGCACATGTTTCTGATGCAACGACATAAGCTCCATCGGGCATAATACCGACTGAGAGAGGTCTAAATCCATACGGGTCACGAATCGCTATAAGCTTGTCATCTGTGAGAATAACAAGGGAATATGCCCCTTCAATTTGATTTAATGATTCTTTTATCTGCTCAATTTGATCTTCCCTTTGGCTTTTTGCAATTAAGTGTAAAATAATTTCCGTATCAGTTGAAGACTGGAAAATTGTTCCCTCCAATTGAAGTTTATTTCGCAAAGTTCGTGTGTTGGTCAAATTCCCATTATGTGCAATTGCAAGATTTCCACCTTTATAATGAACAACAAAGGGCTGAATGTTTGCTTTGTTTGAGGCGCCAGTGGTTGAATAACGATTATGTCCAATTGCTGATGTTCCTCTAAGATATTCGTTAATTATTTTTTCGTCTTTAAAAACATCGGCAACAAGTCCAAGGCCCTTGTGGAAATTAAATTTAACTTTTCCACTTAATTCATCTCTTTCGCATGTAACAATCCCTGTTGATTCCTGTCCTCTATGCTGAAGCGCATAAAGCCCATAATAGGTCATCAACGCAGCTTGAGGATGTCCATAAATTCCAAATATACCGCACACATTAAATCACTCCTTTATTTCCAATCCTTATATGGTTCGAAAAAATCCATGGTTTCTCATTATGCCGAGCTTCAACTCTATAAACCCCTGTCTCTCCGACTTCATATGTTAACCTGTCTCCATAAATTTTAGTCATAACTTCACCGTTTCTTAGTAAAATTATTTCTCCTGGTCGGGGCAAAAGTACATTTAATTTAATTGGTTTATCATCAATTTCAATATAATCTCCCATTTGAAAAATTTCACCATTTCTCTCAGCGAAAAATCTGAAGCCCTTGGGGTCAGCAAAATATGCATAGGCGACAAAACATCGCCCGTTTTCAATTGCTGAAAAAATTTTTTGTTTGTAAAGTTCAAAATTTTCCTTTTTGCTTTTATCTATGGGTTCATCAAGTAAAACATGGGTTCTAATCCCTCTGAACATAACTTTATATGGAAATACCTCAACTTCAAACAGTTGCCAAATTTTATATTTATGCCCGTGTGCGTCAACGCCTCCAATTCCAACAACTCTTTTTCTCCTCGCTATTTCATCCCAACGTTTGAGAGTTTCGGGATAAGGACCTTGCAAGGATTTAAGGGGATGGATAAATCTTTGAAATTTATTTTGTTGCGTTAATCCCTCAACCCATTCGGACATATGGTTCCAAATTTCAATCCCTGTAAATTCATCCAAATCCCACTCTTTCCAAGGATATGGGGGATATTCTTCAAAATTGTTTCTTCTTTCATCGGGATGTGCTATTATCCCAATTCCATTTAGAGCTTTAACCTTTTGCACATATTCTTTTGCTGAACTGTTTGGATAGAAAACCTCATCTACCCTGAAAACAAGATAGTGATTTTTATCATTTGGATCATTGAGTTCATAACCAATTATAATCATTGTATCGTTATACCACCCTTCAAAGCCATCATGCTTGGGTTTTAAAGTGTTGTGATCTGTCATCATCACAAAGTCAAGTCCAAGTTCACTTGCAGCTTTCGCTATCTCAGGGATTGTTCCAGTTCCATCTGAATAGATGGAGTGAACATGAACTACGCCAACATATTCAAACATTTATTTAAGAAATTTTATTGTAAACAAAGTTTACAAATTTAAAAACCTCCCACTGTGGGGAGGAACAGGATAAAGATAAGATTTTTAAATTGAACAACAAAAAGGAAAAGGATTTTCCTTGGATGTTCTTACTTTTGGAAAGCAAATTTATCGCTTAAGATATTTTTTTCAACAATATCGTCAGTTTTTATAATTTCAACGCCTTCAGTTTTCCATTTCTCGATAAGTTGCTTCCCTCGATCTTCATAAATTGGTTTTGCTGCATCTTCAACGAGATAAATTTTATATTTTCCTCTCTTCAAAAATCCTTCTATCGCATAAGCATCACACACATCAAGTGCCACACCGAAGACGACAATTTCTTTAGGGTTTATAATTTCAAGAACAGGATCAACATTTGGATTTGAAAACACATCAAATTTCTGTTTTCTAAAAATTATTTCGCCCTTATGATCTCGTATCATCTTTTCGAGTTCTTCTTTTGAAAGGGGAGAACTATCTATATACAGCGGGTTCAATGGTTTCGTTGCGTCAATTCTTTCCCAGCCTGATGTATTCTGCAAACAATGAGGTGGGAAGGTATTTAAATAATCAGGATTATCGGAAATTTCCTCATCTTGTAGAGTATGATAGTCAGCCGAACCCATGATTTGAATTTCATTTTTTCTGGCATAGTTGTAAAGCTTTTCGAGATTTGGAATTATCTCTTCAGCATTCGGCACATAAAGTTTCCCATCTTTCATCATGAAGTCATATTGTGTATCAACATCCCAGAAGATGAGCTCTCTAATCATGGCGCACCTCCGTGTTTATTTTTGCTAAATC
Source organism: Candidatus Kryptonium thompsonii (assembly GCF_001535985.1). NCBI lineage: Bacteria > Pseudomonadati > Candidatus Kryptoniota > Candidatus Kryptonium > Candidatus Kryptonium thompsonii. The sequence continues at coordinate 12,142 of NZ_CZVS01000077.1, forward strand.
TTTCAAAATTAAAAACATAATGAAGTTTCTTTGCGTTTCATTTATGCTTTCATTCTCATTCCACGTTCCTCACGGTCAAGTATCCAACCTGCGAGTTTCCCTTCATTGATTGTCTTAAAGTCTTCCCAATAATCTTTTGTTCTAACAGCTCTTGAACTTGTATCACCTGGAGGAATTAATTGAGTTTCCTTTATTATCTGCTCAAATCTTCTTTTCCAGACCTCCATATTTTCAACTCTTAGATCAACCCAGCCATCGTAAGCCCAGTGATTGATTTTTTCAGGAGTTATTTCAACTGTGTTTTCTCCTCGGTATGGCGGGATTTTAATTTCATTACCACGAATAAGAGTCTCACCATCTGGCATTAAAATTGGAATTCCTATCGAGATGATCTGCGCTCTTAACTTTTTATTCGACTTTATAATTTCTGCGCATTTTTGGCTCATATCTTTTGGATCTTGTTTAACAGCATTTTCCATGCTCCCGTAGGCAAGTTTCAAGAGATGCGCTTCATATAAAAGTTTCGATAATCTTGGAGGACCAAGTAATTCAAAAGCTATACTTTCAACATTATATTGTTTTTCAAGTTCTCGCATCTTTTTTAAAGCAAATTCGGTCAAAAATCCAGCTCTGTAAGTTGGTTCAAGGGTTGCGTGATCAAGCGCATTTATGATATCATGCCCTGTATTTCCTCCCTTTATTTCAAAGATGACGGTTTCGGCAATCTCTTCAGGTGTTACATATTCCATCTGCCCAGGTGTTGAAAGTGTTTCAAATTCAGCTCTTGAGAAAAGTCCGTTTTCCCCAGTATCAATGAAAACAGATTTTAGAGTTTCGTTAAGTTTTTCAAAATTATTCTCAGTAATTCTTAATTCAAGCGTTCCCTTTAACTTAAATGCTTTATCGGGTGGGCAGTCGATAAGTTCAACAGGTTTGCCTTGAAATTTTATCTCTCCAAATCCAATTTTTTTCCACGCAATTGCTGCGGTTGGCTTTATTTCTTTTGTTATCGGTGCATCTGGTGTTCTCCCCATGAGGAAAAGTAAAAGTGTATGAGCGCCCGCAACAGCTGATTTACTTAACAAAACCCTCGAGGGTCTTTCCTCACTGTGTGTATATGGGATATTTAGCCCCATTCCACCTGTACCGCTCGTCCCAATTTTGACATAAATTTTTGTTCCAACCTCCTGCATCGATCGATAAAGTATTTGAACATGCTTTATTATTTGAGGAATGTAAAGGGTCGCAAGCAACCTTTCTGTTAGTTCAATTAGATTTTCTTTTTCCTTCTTTCCATCACTGTTTTTGAATTTGTCAATTGAATTTAGAACTTCGGTCGCTATTGTGAAGATGTTTTGGTATGCAATTGCAGTGGCGGTATTGATACAATCGATGACAATTTCAGGTGCAAATTGATTTAACAGTTTGTAAAGTGCTGAGTGTTTTAAGGTTTCATCAGTGAGCTCGCCGATTATGTCATTAATTAAGATTCTTCTGCGCTCGGGGTCTGATAAAATTTCTTCTCTGCTCATATCTTTAAATTCATCCCTTACAAAAATATTTCCCCACCATGGTATGAAGAAGTTATCACCTAATTCGGGGAATTCTTCTTTTAACTTTGCAACTGCTTCTTCAGCTTCCCACTGTTTGAGGGAAGCTATGATTATGTTCTTAGGTTTTTCTTGAACTATTCTCCTGGCTATGGCGGAACCAACAAGGCCCCAGGCTCCTAGGATAAGGACTGTTTTTCCTTTGATGTCCATAGGTGGGAATGTTTTTTAGTTTTTGTTGCATATTAATTTAGTTAGCCAAGATAAAATTTCCAAAGTTTCGTGAACTTGGCACATTTGAAATGAATGATGAATTTTGTAAATTTTTTAAAACTAAAAACATAACAAACAACTTTATGTCAAAGCTGGCGAAATTTATCGCTGGGATTTCATTTACTTTAATCGTTCTTTTAATTGCTGTGATTATTTTATCTTACAAACTTGTTACAAGATCGCACCCACAAATTGATGGGGAACTAAAATCACATCTTTTGATCGACTCCGTCTATATTTACAGGGATGAGTATGGAATACCTCACATATTCGCAAAAAATGAGCACGACCTTTATTTTGCGCTTGGCTATGTGACCGCACAAGATAGGTTGTGGCAAATGGACCTGTCGAGAAGAATTGCTGCGGGAAGATTATCGGAAATATTCGGGGTTGACGCACTTGAGGTTGATAAACTTTTCAGAACGCTTTCCCTCAATGAAACTGCTAAAAAGATGCAAAAGTATCTCAGTGAAAAGTCGATCGAGATATTGAAATCCTATTCAGATGGTGTTAACTATTTTATACAGACACACAAAGGGAATTATCCCATTGAATTTAAATTGCTGAAATATGAACCTGAAGAATGGAGCATAACCGACTGCCTTTTAATTACAAGGCTAATTGCGTGGCAGTTGAATTTTGCTTGGCTGACTGAGCCAGTTTTTTCAGAGATTTTATCGAAAGTGGGTGAGGAAAAGTTTAGAAAGATAGTCCCTCAATATCCTGAAAACGCACCGCTTATAATTAAAAAGTATGTTCCGCCATCGAGTAAGTTTGTTGAAGCGAATATGCGATTTAGAGAAATGTTTGGGATGCTTTCGGATGGGCTTGGGAGCAATTCGTGGGTCGTCTCTGGTGAGAAATCAGCAAGTGGTAAACCAATGCTTGCGAATGATCCACACCTTCCACATTCGCTTCCATCAATATGGTATCAGGTGCACTTGAACAATGGTGGGCTTGATGTGGTTGGCGTTTGTATTCCAGGAACCCCTGGAATAGTTATAGGGCGAAATAATTATATAGCTTGGGGTTTGACAAATGTTATGCTTGATGATACCGATTTTTATATTGAGAAAATTGATTCATCTGGGACAAAGTATCTCTACAACGGCAAATGGGTTCAGCTTACCGAAAGAGAAGAGGAAATAAATGTAAGGGGCAAGGGGAAATATAAATTTAAAGTTCTTTCAACCCATCGTGGTCCGATTATAAGCGATGTGTATAATTTTAGCTTTACAGGGTATGCACGTGATCTTGATTCGAAGTATATCCCTTCACAGGCGGTTTCAATGCAATGGACTGGAAATTTGATCTCAGATGAAGTTCTCGCTTTTTATAAAATTAATCGTGCCAAAAATTGGGAGGAGTTTAAAGAAGGACTTAAGTTCTTTACAGTTCCGGCGCAAAATTTTATCTATGCCGATATATATGGAAATATAGGATACTATTGCGCCGGGAAAATTCCAGTAAGAAAAAATTTAAACCCTTTATTGTTAAATCCAGGTGAGACAAGTGACTTCGATTGGGTTGATTTTGTCCCATTTAATTTGCAACCGAATCTTTTAAATCCACCCGAGAATTTCATAGCAACTGCAAATAATAAAACTGTCCCCGATAATTATCCTTACTACATAAGCTATCTGTGGGAGCCAGAATCCAGGGCGATGAGGATTAATGAATTTCTCTCGTCAAAAGGGAAATTAAGTATTGATGATTTTAAATCACTGCAACTTGACTATTTTTCGCATTATGCGCGCGAGTTAACGCCATATATAATCCGTGCTTTTGAAAACATTGACGTTAAAGAAAGTTTAGTAAAAGAGGGACTTGACTATTTAAAAAGGTGGAATTATAATTTTTCTCGTGATGACATAGCGACTACGATTTTTAATGCATTTCTTGTTGAGATGATGAAGAATACATTTGAAGATGAACTTGGGCAGGGACTTTATAAAAAATTTGTGTTTTATTCTGGCATTCCATTAAGAGTTTTGAAACAATTGATAACTGAAAATGATACACTTTGGTTTGATGATGTTAGAACGAAAAATAAAATTGAGACAAGGGATGAAATTATCAGAGAAAGCTTTTTGAAAAGTATGTTTGATTTAAAGAAACAGCTTGGAGATGATATATTAACATGGCACTGGGGAAAAGTTCATAAACTTGAGCTTGTTCATCCACTTGGACTGAGAAAACCACTTGATAAAATCTTTAACCTTGGTCCATTTGAAATTGGGGGAGCGGGGACAACTGTTAATAACGCTGGTTTTAGCCTGTTGAAACCTTTCAATTGCGTCCTTGGTCCATCCATGCGTCAAATTGTTAATTTTTCAGAAAATTTATTATATTCAGTTATACCAGCGGGAGCATCAGGGCAGATTATGAGTCAGTTTTATGATAATCAAACACGGCTTTATTTGAACGGAGAATATGTTAAAATAGAGATGCGCCTGGAGAGCTTAAAAAATAAAAAAACTACTAAGATATTAAAGATTGTTCCGCAGGAATGAAAGGGAAGGGTTCAAATGTTATAATATTTGTCGGTTTGGGGGTAGTTTTCGTAGCGATTTTAGTTTTTTTATTTTTGAAAATTTTAAACGGGAAACATAAATTTTCAGATGAAGAGATCAGTGTTGAAAATCCATCTTATCAAATTGATGTGTTAAATGGATGCGGAGTTGAAGATGTTGCTTTTCAGATAACGCAGTACTTAAGAAGTAAGGGTTTCGATGTTATTGACTATGGGAATTACGATTTGATTGTAAACGAAAGTTTTATCATTGATCATGTTGGCTGGCCAGATACGGCGAAGGTGATAGCAAAAGCACTTGGCATAGATGAAGGTAAAATTGTTCGGTCCAAATCAAATTATTACAATGAATTTACTGTTGTAATAGGCAAAGATTATATCATGTTAAAGCCATTTAAAAACAAAGATGGAGAAAGTTTTTGAGGCCAAAGACACTGGCTAAGCGTGCAGCACTGCTTGCGCTTGAGAAAAAGGCAGAGGATATAGTGATAGCGGATGTAAGAAAGTTAACTACGATTACAGATTTTTTCGTGATATGCTCTGCGGAATCGTCAGTTCAATTAAAGGCGATAGTTGATCACATCGTTGAGGAGCTTGAGAAGAAGGGAATAAAAGCATGGCATGTTGAGGGATATACGAATTTGACATGGGTTTTAATTGATTATGTTGATGTAGTTGTGCATGTATTCTTGAAACCAGCCAGAGAGTTTTATGGACTTGAGAGATTTTGGGGGGATGCAAAGTTTGAGTATATAACTGAAGATAGCGTAAGAAAAAAGGCTAAAACAAAAAAGAGAAGCGATAAGGAAGATGTTTCCATCGGCGAGGGAATATCTAAGGGAAAAACTTAAAACAGCACTCGATAAGCTCGGAATTCAGCTGGACGGAATTGATCTCACATTTGATAAACCTAAAAATGAGCAATTCGGGGATTTTGCAACTAACATTGCGATGTTGATAGCCAAAAAAGTTGGAAAAGCCCCAAGAGAAATAGCTGGTGAAATTGTAGCAAACCTTGATATAGAGCCGGAGTTGATCGAGAAGGTTGAGGTTGCGGGTCCGGGCTTTATAAACTTTAAACTTACCCCCAAGTTTTACATTCGGAGGATTTACGAAATTTTAAATCAAGGTGAAAATTTTGGAAGACTTACGATTGGAAAGGGGAAGAAAGCAAATGTTGAATTTGTGAGCGCGAATCCAACAGGACCGCTTACCGTTGGACACGGCAGAAACGCTGTTCTTGGGGATACGATTGCAAATATACTTGAATGGGTTGGATATGATGTAACGAGGGAATATTACTTCAACAACGCAGGCAGGCAGATGAAAATTCTTGCTGACTCAATTCGCCTCAGATATCTTGAACTGCTTGGTGAGAAAATTGATTATCCAGAGGAATATTATCAGGGTGAGTATATAAAGGATATTGCTAAAATGTTGTTGGAGGAGTATGGGGATTCACTTAAGAACGAAAGCGATTTGAGGATTTTTAAGGAGAAAGGGGAATCCGTTATTTTTGATGACATAAAGAAAACCTTGGAAAGATTGGGAATTAAATTTGACGTGTTCTATAATGAGGATTGGCTTTATGAAAAAAAGATATGGGATGTTGTTTCGGAACTTGAAAAGCTTGGTTATGTTTATGAAAAGGATGGTGCAAAGTGGTTTATGGCTACTAAACTTGGCGGGGAACAGGATAAAGTTCTTGTCAAAAGCACAGGTGAACCGACTTATAGATTACCGGATATAGCGTATCATATTGAGAAATTTAAAAGAGGGTTTGATTTAATAATCGATGTTTTCGGCGCAGACCATATCGCTGAATATCCAGATGTATTAAGGGCGCTTGATGCTTTAGGATACGATATATCGAAAGTCAAGGTGCTAATTTATCAATTCGTCACGATAGTTAAAGATGGCGAAGTTGTTAAGATGTCAACTCGTAAGGCAAATTATATTACACTCGATGAATTAATCGATGAAGTAACCCCAGATGTCGTTAGGTTCTTTTTCTTAAACAGAAGTAGAGACGCCCATTTGAATTTTGATCTAAATCTTGCGAAGAAGCAATCTGAGGAAAATCCAGTTTATTATCTCCAATATGCGCATGCTAGGATAGCAAGTATATTAAGATTTGCAAAGGATTCGGGCATTAAGGTTGAAAAAATAGATAGTGCAAATATTGAGTTGCTTCGTGAAAAAGAAGAGGTTGATCTTGCTAAGTTATTGGGTGAATTTCCAGATGTGGTTGAGGTAGCATATTTAAGTTTGGAACCATTAAAAATTATAAATTACCTTAACGAGGTGGCGGAGGCTTTTCATAGATTTTATCATAGACACAGAGTTGTTAACAGTAGCGACATGGACTTGACATTTGCTCGCCTTTCGCTATGTTTAGCGACAAAAATCGTTATTGCAAATGGACTGAAAATACTTGGAATTTCAAGACCTGAGAAAATGTAAAATTGAGATGACCTTTGATGCTCTTTATTAATTTTAGGTGATAGTTTTGGGTGCGATCTTGAGAGAAGCATCGTGAGCGGGGTGATTTCGGAAATTTTTAGATGTGATAATTTTCGGGCGATTTTTCTTGACTTTAAGAAAATAATTTCCTATTTTAGGATGAAACATAAACAAAAACGGAGGAAATATTATGTGGCGTAAGTTAGTTATTTTTACCTTCCTAATCTTGTTAATTTCTTTCCCTGCTTATCAAGCTTTTGCCGATGTATATGCAAGCAATATCAGATTTACAAATCCGGATGGTAAAACACCGTTTGATGGAAGCTTTGCAGATAGGACGGGGGTGTTAATATGGTTTACTTTGAATGATTCCGCTTCTGTGGTTGAGGTGAAAATTTATCATGATGTTAATCCAGCACATGCAAAGACAATAACAGTTTATAATTTAACGCAAGGTGAACATAGCGTTTATTGGGATGGAACGCTTGATGATGGCACTACCGCTCCAACTGGAAATTGGGTTGTAGAAGTTAAAGCACAACAGTTGGGTGGATATAGTGCGTGGACACAGGTTTGGGAAAATCCTGTTTATACTGGCGCTGGGATTGGTTTAAGCAATAGGGATATTGACATTAACAGGGATCCGAATAGCAAAAATTTTGGCTTTATGTATATCACTGAATCAACGACATTTTATCAATATAATCGTATGATAAAGGTGAATCCTATTGGAACGCTTGTGACTGAATTCGATAGATCAGCGACATTTGTTAATTCCGATTTCGATCCCTGGCACATCGCAATTGGTTCAGATGGCAAAGCATATGTTACTTACAACACGCTAAAGCAGATTAGGGTTTATTATGATACAACGCTTGTTGATTCGTTTTCACTGCCGTTTTTACCAAGGGGGATAAATGTTAGGGATACGATTATTTATGTCACCGGTGATAAATATATTTACCGAATTGGCAAGACAGGTCATGAAATTTTATCAACTGATTCATTAGCTGGAGTAGCCTATTTCAGAGATATTGCAATTGATGACTCAGGATATGTATTTGTTGCAGGTGGTGCAAGCTCAACATCATATAAGAAAATTTATAAGTTTAAATGGACTGGAACGTCCCTTGGTGTTATTGACTCGGTTGAACTCCCGGATAATGTGACGCATATTGTGATTTATTCTGGAGCTGATCAAAATACAAACGTAGATGATATACTTTATGCAAGAGTTAGGGGAACGAATGGTGGGGTTTTCAAGGTGGTTTTCACAAATCCACCTTCTTTTGAGAAATTGTTTGTCCCAAGTACAAGTACCTCGGGAAGCCATGCGATAGCGGTTGATGTTGTTGGTAATATCTATTATGCTAATCCTTCCGCTGAACGTTTGAGGATGTATGCCCCACCATCTGGACCGAATTCTTATACAACAAAGGCGGTTGACCCTATTGTTATATCACAATCTGGCAAAGCAGCCAAACTCGTCACGCTTAAAGAAGCAAGAAAAGATGAAAATGGCGATTATAAGCCTGATTATATGGACACTGGTGATACGCTCTTAGTTTATGGGGTTGTGACCTCGCCAAATTATACTGCTAGTTCAGGGAATACCTCTTACTATATTCAGGATGAAACAGCCGGGTTAAATGTTTTTAAGTCTGGCACTGTATTAACCTTTGATCTTGGCGATTATCTTATGGTCATAGGCAAGATTACAGTTTTTAGAGGATTAACTGAAATTGAGCCATTGACTGGGGATTCAACATCTATAAAGGTTCTTTGGAAAAATCATCCTTTACCAGCCCCAAAGAAGCTTGCTGTTTCTGAATTCCTTTCAAACTTTGAATCTTACGAAGGACAACTTATTCGTTTAGATTCACTTTGGAAATCTTCAACTTCGCCGGCTTGGCCAGCTTCAGGCTCAGATGCAAATATGCGTTTCGTGTCATTTGCAAAAACTGAAACTTTAACTGTCAGAATCGATGCTGATACCGATATTGATGGACAACCTGAACCGCAATATCCCGTTAGCATTATTGGGATTGCAACCCAATTCACTTCAGGTACAACCGTTTATACAGGCGGATATCAGATTTCACCAAGATATTATGCAACTGACTTTATAACTGTGAATTTACCACCGTCTGCTGCAACACTTGTCTCACCTGCAGATAGTGCATTTGTTCATATCCTTTCAACTGATACCGTAACTTTTGTGTGGAATAAGGCAAAAGATGGGAATGTCCCTGAGGATACATTGATTTATATCTTTAAACTCGCAAATGATAAAAACTTCACTTCCACAAGCACCGTTATGGTTGATACTTTAACCGACACAGTAAAATATGTGAAAGGAGCTCAGCTCTTCCCGTTATTCCCAACCGGTGACACGACGCTTGTGCTTTATTGGAGAGTTGAAGTTACGGATAAGAAATCACCATCTGTTAAGTCCAATATCTATAGATTGAATCTTTCGAAACCAACTTCTGTTGAGGTTGTCGATAATGGAATACCAACGGACTATTATTTAAGTCAAAATTATCCTAATCCGTTTAACCCAGTTACTACGATTAAATTTGGTTTGCCCGAGGATGCACAGGTTGAGCTTGTGGTTTACAATGTCATTGGGCAAAAGGTTGCAACGCTTGTGAGCGAATATATGAGAGCAGGGCATTATGTTGTGCAGTTTGACGGCAGCAATTATGCTTCTGGAACATATTTCTATGTTTTAAGGGCAGGAAATAGGGTATTGAAGAATAAGATGCTTCTCATCAAGTAATTAAAGGCTTTGAACTTCGTTTCTTTCAAAGGCCCGGGGTTTCAAACCCGGGCTTTTTTGTCTCTATTTTGCACCCGCCTTTATTTTATGTCTCTATTCTCTACATTTTCCCCGCCTTGTAAAAAGTAAAATAATTATCTTCCAATAATTTCCAAATGGCATAGCTTTTGAAAAACTATATTTGTGAATCTAAATTTTTTAGAGTAAAAACTATATGAAACCAATTAACGAAAGAGATCCAGTCTTCCCAATAAGTGTTGTCGCTGAGCGACTTGGAATTTCCGAGCATACGATAAGAATGTATGAAAGAGAAGGTTTAATTATTCCTTACAAAAAAGGAAAGTGGTCACAGGTTGTTTAGCCAGGTAGATATGGAAAGGATAGAGTGCATAAAGAGGACGATTAGCGAGAAGAAGATAAGTATTGCTGGTATAAGAAGGTTATTAGCCTTGATCCCGTGTTGGGAAATTAAAGGTTGTGAGGATGATATTAAATATAGTTGCCCAGCATATGTTGATTATGAGAGGCCGTGTTGGTTACATAAGGCAAGTTTGAAGGGAGATTGTGCTACAAATGAATGTCGTGAGTGTCCAGTTTATAATTCTATTAAAAGTTGTGATGAGTTGAAAGAGCTTTTAAAACGATACATAGAAAAGTCAGCTATTTAAAAACAAACTAATTTAGAAAAAATGGAGCAAAACAAGCTTTCAATGGTAGTTTTCAGTGGTGATATGGATAGGTTGATGGCTGCATTCATTATTGCAACTGGAGCAGCAGCATCAGGAATGGAAGTAACTATGTTTTTCACATTCTGGGGATTGCAAGCAATTAAAAAATCAGAAAAAACCGGAAAAAGCTTTTTTGGGAAATTGCTTGGTTTTATGCTGAAAGATATAAATGGTGTCGGTCCAAGCAAAATGAACTTTGGTGGAATTGGTAGGTGGATGTTTAAAAAAATGATGAAGGCGAAAAATGTAGCGATGTTGGATCAACTTAGAAATATGGCTATTGAACTTGGTGTTAAACTTGTCCCATGTCAAATGAGTATGGAAGTGATGGAATTAACACAAGACAAATTAATACCCCAGGTTTCGCAGCCAGCTGGGGTAGCAACTTTTCTTGAAGAAGCAAGAAATTCAAAAATCACATTATTTATTTAAAAACAAAAAAGAAAAGGCTAAAATGACAGAACAAGTAAAAGTAGATTTGGTTCTTGATCTCAAAGGATTGCTCTGCCCTATGCCAATTGTAAAATTATCCCAAGCAATAAAGGATTTGCCTGTTGGAGCAGTTATTGAAGGTATAGCAACAGATCCAGGTGTTATGGCTGATGTTCCAGCATGGGCAAAGACAAGTGGACAAGAGCTCATTTCAATTGAACAGAGGGATAAGGAATACAGATTTTTGATTAAAAAGGTAAAATAAATTAAGTGGAGAAAATTTATGGATTTGCTTGGTTTAGCAAAAGCTGTAGCAATTGTTTCATTTGCATTTTTTGTGGTTGGATTGATTTATCATTACTATAAAACTAAACAACTTAGATTTCCTGTCGATTATGCACGGCCTAAGGGTTCGCATAGAATTGGTGTGCTTTATTCGTTCACTGTTGGAATGTTACCTTGGATGAAGGAGAGCACGAGAAGGCATTGGATTTCGTATTTGCGAGGGGTTGTTTTCCATGTGGGTATATTTACTGCACTTTTAGTTCTTTTGTTAAAATTTTTTGGAATTGAAATTAATTCATTGTTTGTAAATTTATTTGCATTTATAACTGGGCTTGGGGCGATTATGGGATTCGCTGGTGTTATAATGAGGGTTGTTGAGCAAAATCTTCGCAAAGTAAGCACGGTAGATGATTTCATCTCGGTTTTTTTAGTTAGTTTATTTCTTATGTTTGTGTCTCTTTCGCTTATTGATTTAAGCTTTACAACCCCAATGTATTTAATTTCTGCCATCACTCTTTTCTACGCACCGCTTGGGAAAATAAGGCATTGTCTCTATTTCTTCTTTTCAAGGTTTTTCTTTGGAGTTCATCTTGGGCGTAGGGGAATTGTCCATAAATATACGGAGGTAAGCTATGGCAAATAATGGGAGTGTTCAAAAAGCGCTTGAAATTTTGGAAAAGCAGTTGAATCAACCTTTAAAAACTGCACTTGAAGTTTGTGCAAGATGTGGTATTTGTGCTGAAGCATGCCATTATTATGTAGCCGAACCTAAAGTTGAACATGTGCCAGCTTATAGAGCAGAACAATTGAGAAAAATATATAGAAAGAAGCATAATTTCTTTGGTAAATATGTATCATGGCTTGTAGACGCCGAAGAACTTGATGATGAAAAGTTTAACAAGCTTGTTGAAATGGCTTTTTCTGAATGCACTTTGTGTAGAAGATGCACTTTTAATTGTCCGCTTGGCGTGGATACCCCATTAGTTATGAGAACTATAAGAGCAATGGCAACTGCTACTGGGAAAGCACCTGAGATTTTGGTTATGCTTGCTGATTCAGCGATAGCTAAAGGAGAGAATCCAGAGATTTTCAAAGAAATGTTTCTTCAGCAAATTTCACAGCTTGAAAAAGAACTTCAGGAATTAACAGGTAATCCAGAAGCAAAAATTCCAGTTGAGAAGAAAGGCGCAAGGGTTTTATATGTTGGGCTTGCGGGTGCGCATACGATTATTCCGCCAGCGATAATTTTTAACGAAGTTGGTGAAGATTGGACTTTGAGTATTTATGAAGCTGCGAATTATGGGGTATTTCTTGGTGATGTTGAGAGGGCGAAGAAAATTGCCAAAAGGATAATTGATGAAGCAAAAAGGTTGAAAGTTCAGGAAGTTGTGGTCGCTGAATGTGGTCATGCTTGTGCTGCTCTTGTGTGGGATGCCCCAAATTGGTTTGCTGAGAAATTTCCATTTAGAATAAGAAGCGTAGTTGAAGTTGTTGCTGAATATATCCAAAAAGGTAAATTAACTCTTGACCCTAAAGCTAATTCTGAGCCAGTTACTTACCATGACTCGTGTAACCTTGCGAGAACGGGAGGTATATTTAGAGAACCAAGAATTATTTTAAAGGCTGTTGTAAAAGATTTTCGTGAGATGAATCCGAATGGGATAGAAAACTATTGTTGTGGTGGAGGCGGAGGTCTTGTAGCATTGCCTGAATATTACGAGAAAAGAATGAGAGCTGGCAAACCTAAGGCTGAACAGATAAAGAGAACGGGTGCGAAAATTGTAGCTGCAGCTTGTGAAAATTGTAAGCTTCAGCTTGGTGATTTGAATAATTACTATAATCTTGGTGTTGAAGTGAAAGGGCTTGTTGACCTGGTTGCAAATGCAATTTTATATAGAAAGAAAGCTTATGCAAGTTCAAATTAATTAAGCACCTGTGCCATCGGGTGATAACCTGGTGGTAAAAACCAAAGGTAAATTGCGATAAAAAACAAAACCTAAAACTAAGGAGGTCGACAAGCCATGAGAAAATCCTACTTCGTTATTTGGATTATTTTATCAGCATTTTTATCAACTTTGATCTTTGCCCAGGATCCTGCCAACTTTGGAACGAGTCTTCATAAGACAAGAGAAGGCAAACGCACCTGGTATAAGAGTGCAAATGGTGGATTTGAGAATATTACAAATATCCCTGTTGAAGATGTAAACTGTTTGAAATGTCACCCGGGCACAAAGGCAGATGAGACACCGATTGATCCTGCTACATATACCCCTGATTGCTATGATTGCCATAATTTTTCACAGGGTACAACTGTTTCAGATGACATCTGTCTTAAATGCCATAGCAGGCAAAAGAATGAAAAAGCACTTTATCCCGGAGTTGATGTTCACTTTGCGAAAGGCTTCAAATGTATGACATGCCACACAAAGAAAGAAACGCACGGAGATGGCAATTCATATCAAAGTTGGCTTGATCCCGGTGCAACAGAAGTGAAATGCGAAAACTGCCATTCACCACTTGCTAGCAATACTGCCCATGATATTCATTCAGCGAAAGTTCATTGCACCGCTTGTCATGCTAAGACAGTTATTTCGTGCTACAACTGCCACTTTGAGAGTGAAATTCAGGCTAAGATTAAACGACCATATGGTATAATTCGGGACTTTTTACTTTTGGTTAGAAGAATGCCAGAAGGGAAAGTATATTCAGGAACATTGATGAGCTTAACATACCAGGGTAAGTCATTTGTCACCATAGCTCCGTATAGGTCCCATGTTATTATGCCGAAAGATTCAACAAGGAAATGTTCAGAGTGCCATAATAATGCCAATGTTCAAACTTATAACCAAACTGGTGAGATTTATGTTGTTAAGTGGGATACTGCTCAGAAAAAATTAATCAACACCAAGGGAGTTATACCTGTTCCACCAAATTGGCAAACATCTTTGAAGTTTGACTTTGTTGATTACACGGGTAAGGTTGATTCAGCAACTGATCCAACGAAATGGGTATTTTTGAAATCTGGAACTGATTTAAGGCAGGAACTCAGTCAATATGTTGCGCCTTTGACCTCTGATCAAATGGCAAAACTTTCAATGGCTGTCTCTGTAAAAGATGCTGTTAAACTTATCCCATCGGAATTTAAACTTCTGCAAAATTATCCGAATCCGTTCAATCCAACGACGACGATCGAATTTCACCTGCCCAAAGAAACAAATGTCACTTTGAAAATTTACAACTCAATTGGTGTTGAGGTTAAAACTTTAATTTCAAATGTAAAGTATAGCGCTGGGATACATAAGGTTAACTTTGATGCAAGCAACTTACCAAGTGGTATTTATATTTACAAGATTACGACGCCAGAATTTAGTGACTACAAGAAGATGGTTTTGTTGAAGTAAAGAATTTTTCATTCATTTGGAATTTTGAAATTTAAGCTGCCTGCGGGGGCAATTTGCCCCCGTTTTTTGTTTAACTTGCTCTTTGAAATTTTGGGTGATTTTTTTAACTTTTTAAAAGTTAAAAATTAACCCAACATATTATGCCAGAAAAGAAAAGGACACCTAAGCAAACTGAGAGAAAGCGAAAGGAGACACGGGAGATAATTGATCCAAAATATCATTTTTTAATTTATATTTTGCTGATCGTTGCCTCGCTATTTATTTTCTTTAATGAATCGTTGTTCAAGGGTAAAATTTTTATTTCGGGTGATATAATCGCCTTTAAAAGTTGGAATGCTTTAATTGAAGACGCTCGAAACCAAAAAGTTCCGCTTCTATGGAATCCTTATATTTTTTCGGGAATGCCAGGGTATGCAAGTTTAAGTGTTGGACCTGAAAGACCATTTGATTTAATCGGTGTTGTACACGGTTTTATTTTAAATACTATTGCGAGTCTTTTTTACAAGTCGTGAAGTTTTTGATATAGTTTTTTATATGGTTTTTTATCTCGTCGTTATGGCTATAGGTGTTTACCTTTTATCAAGGCATTTGATGTTTGGTAGGTTTATTTCTTTTGTTGTAGCTTTAGCGACAGTTTTTTCAACCTTTTTTATCGTTTGGATCACTGTTGGCCACCAGACGAAAATTATTACAATGTCAATGCTTCCATATGCGTTATTGCTAGTTGATAAACTCACAAACAAGTTTAAATTATTATACTTTGTTCTGCTCGTAATCGTCTTATGGGTTATATTTTCCGCGTCACATATTCAAATGATGTTTTATGTTTATCTTACTATTGCGCTTTATTATCTTGTTTATTTGATTTACAAGATTTCTAAAAAGGAGAATCTGCTTGGCCTGCTTCGTTCCGGGCTTCTTTTTGCCCTTGCTACAATCTTAACATTTGGAATTTTTCTTGATAAGTATTTAACTGTTCTTGAGTACAACAAATATTCTATAAGGGGGCAGCCACCAATTACTGAAAAAATTAAAGCACAAGAAGCACAAAAGTCCAACCCTCAAAAAACAGGGCTTGATTATGAATACGCAACTCAATGGTCATTTAGCCCTGGGGAAGTTTTCACTTTTGTAATTCCTTCCATATATGGATTTGGATGGAGAAATTACGCAGGCGTTTTAACTGGTGGGGAAACCGTTCGTATAAATACTTACTTTGGACCGATGCCATTTACTGATGCAGCGAATTATCTTGGTGGCGTCGTTGTTTTCTTGGCGATTGTTGGAGCTGTTTTCAATTTTAAAAAGAATATTTTTGTTAAGTTTCTTGTCATTCTTTCCCTGATTTCGCTTTTAATTTCGTTTGGTAAAGAGTTTCCGTTAATTTACGATCTTTTCTTTTATTATGTTCCATATTTTAACCGATTTAGAGTGCCAAGTATGATTTTATCTCTGGTTATGTTTGCAGCTCCGATACTTGCTGGATACGGATTAAACGCGATTATCGATTTTTATAAAACAGGGAGTTCGGAAAAAGTAAAAAATATTTTCAAGAATTTATCTTTCGCTTTTATAATCTTGTTTGTCCTTACCTTTATATTTCAGGGTTTCTTTTCGGATATTTATCGATCTCTTTTTGCCGATGATAAAGCAATTTCAATTGTAATTCGCAACAATTTTGGTTTTGTAAATCAGGAACTTTACAATAGAATTGCACCTCATGTCTATCAATTTATCTTTGATAACTTCTTAAAGGATTTTCGAATTTTCTTTATTCTTTTAGCCTTTTCATCTGGCTTAATTTATTTACTGATATCCAAGAGGATTAGTTTAAACTTATTCAACCTTGGAATTGCTGCACTTGTGTTGTTTGATTTATGGCGTGTTGATAGCATAACACTTCACTATTCAGATAAAGAAGAGCTCCGCTCGATTTATAATCCCCCTGATTATGTTGAATACATTAAACGGGACACGAGCCTTTATCGTGTTTTAGAAATTTCGGGTGGACAACCGGTAATGTCGAACCATCTCGCATTATATCGTCTTCAAAATGTTTATGGCTATCACGGTGCAAAAATTAGAGCGTATCAAGATTTAATAGATGTCGCTGGAATCCTTAACCCATTTGTTTTGAATCTCTTAAATGTTAAGTATATCATAAGTGATAGATATGACTCGATTTACGGCAATCTTGTTTTTAACGGAACGAAAAAAGTTATTTTTAACCCAAATTATCTACCGAGGGCGTTTTTGGTAAACCGTTATGAGGTTACTGAACCTTTGACTATACTTTTAAGGATGAAAAATGCTGATTTCAATCCTCGTGATGTTGTATTTCTTAAAGATTCGCTGGATGTAAAAGTTGATCCACCCGGTGAAAGCGCAAGCGCTGAAATCATGGAATATCAAATCCAGAAAATAAAGTTGAAGGTAAAAGCAACTGGAAATAACCTCTTGTTTTTAAGCGAAGTTTGGTATCCAAGATGGAAATGTTTTATCGATGGCAAAGAAGCTCCAATTTATAGGGCGAATTATGTTTTTAGAGCGGTTGTTGTTCCACCCGGTGAACATGAGGTTTTATTTATTTACAAAGACGAAAAATTTGAACTCGGAGGGAAGATCAGCTTAGCCTTGAACCTTTTTATAATTGCTTTGTTTTTTGTCTCACTTGCTCCTAATGTTATAGGGATGTTAAAAAAGAAGTTTCAAAAGTAAGTGAACATTTTGATCCTCGCACATAAAATGCCGTATCCACCTAAGGATGGTGGAAGCATTGTAACATTAAATTATGCTAAGGAACTTTCGCGTTTGGGGTGCAGTGTGACTATTCTTGCGATGAACACATATAAAAGAAGATTCAAGATCGAAGAAATTCCAACTGAGCTCAGGAATATGATCAAGTTTTACGCTGTTGATGTTGACACAAAAATTAGACCTTTATATCTTTTGGTTAATTTATTTCAAAAGAAATCATATCATATTTGGCGATATGGCTCTTCGGATAAGTTTAAAGAAAAGTTGATCGAGCTTTTAAAGAACAATAGATTTGATATTGTCCAGCTTGAAGGGTTATACCTTGCACCGTATCTTAATGTGATAAGGGAAAATTCAAAAGCAAAAGTTGTTTTACGAGCGCATAACATTGAATATGAAATACTTGAACGATATGCTGAGTGGGAAAAATCATTGCTGAAAAAATTATGGCTAAAAATTCAGGCAAGGAGATTGAAAAAGTATGAACTTGGGGTATTAAATAGTTTTGATGGTATTGTTGCCATTACAGATAGAGATGCAAAGATTTTTAAAGAAAGTGGTTGTAGAATTCCAATCCATGTTGCACCTGCCGGAATTGAGATTGAGAATTATAATCCAAGTGAAGGTAAAGAATCTGACTCGCTCTTTTTCATTGGTGCGTTAGATTGGTTTCCGAATCAGCAGGGTCTTGAATGGTTTTTGAAAAATGTATGGCCGAGGGTTTATGAAAAGTTTCCAAATTTAAAATTTTACATCGCTGGGAGAAATCCACATTTGTGGAAGTTCTCGAAGAAGATTTCAAAATTTCCAAATGTTGAACTTATTGGCGAAGTTGAAGATGCGCGTGAGTTTATGGGGTCGAAAGGGGTGATGATTGTTCCCGTTTTTTCGGGAAGCGGAATAAGGGTCAAGATAATTGAAGCGATGGCGATGGGTAAGATTGTTGTTACGACAAGCGTTGGCATTGAGGGTATTGATTATGGTTGTGTTAATAGCGTTCTGATTGCGGATACAGTTGATGAATTCATTGAGAAAACGGTGTTTGCTTTGATGGAGGTAAAAAATCGAAATCAGGATAGGGAAACCACATTAAGTTTTGTCAGACAAAATTTTGATGTGAAGAAAATTGTTATAAAAAATATTGATTTTTATGAAAATTTAATTTCAAAGTGAGATATGGATTTGATAGAAAGGGGAAGGTATATCATAGAGTTGAATAAAATTATTGAAAAATTTAGGTTAAGCAAATTTAAAAAATTTTTAAAGTACCCTCTTTGGACGGTTAAAGTATCCATCTTAAGTCGAATTCTGCACAATTTTTTAAGGGACAAGGTAGCTATTAATTCTAAAGTTAAATTATTTTTTGATGAAGAAATGTATTTAACTTATCCGCCCAATTATGGGATTAAATTTTATAATGCGTACGTTGAAGAAGACTGCGAGGTAAGAGCAACAAAGTTTTTAATAAAAAATTTATCTAAAGGTGATATATTTTTTGATATAGGTGCAAATCAAGGTTATTATAGCATATTATCTTCTAAATTGGTGGGAGATAGTGGAAAGGTTGTCGCTTTCGAGCCCGATCCAAATGTGTTTAAGATATTACAGAAAAACAAGAGAGATAATATGACTATTTTAAATTATGCTGTTTCAGATGAAAATGGGCCAGTAGAGCTATACTCTTTTTCATCACTTTCAACACTATCAACGTTAGTTAAAACTTACTCTGCAATGGTTGCGGAGGAACGTAAATTTAAACCTGTTAGATTTACTGTTAAATCAATAACGCTTGATTCATTTTGCTCAAATTTTAAATTGATCCCAACCTTTATGAAAGTTGATGTAGAAGGGGCGGAATTTTTAGTTTTGAAAGGCGCTGAAACAATTCTGAAGAAATATGATCCAATTATAATTCTTGAAACTTGGGTTGATAACTTTGATACTTTCCATAAAGATGTTCTTGAATTTGCAATCAAATTAGGCTATAGAACCTACATTATAAATGAAGATGGCGCCATTGAATTTGCGCGTGATTTAACAAAATATTTTGAAAAATTACTTAATAGATATAAGATAATTGGTGAAAAGTTATACACAGATAACTTAGTTTTCATGAAATCATGAGATTAACCTTTATTGGTTCATTTGTTAAGCTGAAAACCGGGATTGAGCGAGTAAATGAAGAGTTAATTAATCTTTTAGTTCAAGATGCTGAGGTTGAACACATTAATATAATTGCGCCGAGGAACAAGGCTGATTTTCGTGAGGATATTACAAAAAGCAACAAGATTTCAATACATACATTTCCACCATCATTATTTTATGTTAATAAATTTTTAAAAACTGTTTATAAAAATCCTGTCTTAGTCATAGCTAACATTAGGCCCTGGGCAATTTTAGTCTATAAGTTCTATCCATTTTTTCATAAAAAGACAAAAATACTTCAAATTGTTCCTGATATTATCGCCTGGCACTATCCGAAGTTTTTCCCATTTTTAACATCTTTTACATTTAAAATTTTCGGCATATTCTTTAAAAATTTTCCAACTTTATATGTTGTTCACTCTGAATTCACGAAAAAGGACATGATGAAAGAGTGGGGGATAAGCGAGAGCAAGATAAACGTTGTTCCACTTGGTTCGTTTGTTAAACCGATGATTCCAAGGGAGAATTTCATGGGAAGGAAAGTTTTATATGTGGGAACAATCGAGCCACGAAAAGGGGTTGACAAATTACTTGAAGCTTTTGAAATTGCCAAGAAGGAAATTCAGGATATAGAATTGATTATTTGTGGCAAGATGGGCTGGAAGGTTAAAGATTTAGGAGAGAAGTTGGAAAGACTTTCAAAGGAGGGAAAAGGTGTAAAATATTTAGGCTATGTAAGTGATGATGAACTTATAAAACTATTTCGTGAAGTTGATGTTTGTGTTTATCCTTCTATTTATGAAGGGTTTGGTTTACCACCCCTTGAAGCGATGGCGTTGGGTTGTCCTGTTATTGTTTCGGGTAACTCGTCGCTCCCTGAAGTTGTTGGTGAAGCGGGATTAACTATAAATCCATATGATCCAAAAGAAATGGCAAGTGCAATTGTTCATGTTTTAAAAGATGCCAACTTAAAGAAAAAAATGAGCTTACTTGGAATTGAACGAGCTAAGGCGCTGGATTTGGAAAAGAATTTGGCGAAGCTAATTAAACTCATAAAAAGTTTAAAATGAAAAAAGTAGCGTTGGTCAGAGGGAATGGGCTATCTCCATTTGAGCTTCAATATTATTATCCTTTAAAAGATAAATTTAAGTTTACAGGGATCTGTTCTTTAAAAAATCCTTTTTCGGTTGATGGTATAGAAATAATTAAACTTCCTTCTGTTTACGATTTTGAGATTTTGTTTCCGCGAAGTTTTAAAATTAGAAAAATTTATCAGCATATTTTTTATTATGAACTATTTTGGCAAAAGATGTTTGGACTTGAAAGGGTCTTGGAGAGTTTCGATATAATTCATTCTGCTGATGTTGAGTATTACTACACATATCAAGCAGCAAAAGCCAGGTTAAAATACGATAAAAGATTAGTTATAACGCAGTGGCAAAATATACCATTTGCTTATGCATCTAGAGGTTATAGATTCGTCGAAAGCAAAAGATTCAAAAAATTAAAAGAGGCTGTTGATGTTATTATTGCTAAGTCGGAAAGGGCTAAACTGTCTCTTGTTCTTGAGGGTTTTCCAGAAGAAAAAATTGTGGTAATAAAACCTGGGGTTGATCTGAGTAGATTTAAACCCATGGAGAAGGATAAGATATTAATGAGGAAGCTTGGAATAAATGAAAAAGATAAAGTTATTCTCTTTTCGGGACGATTACATTGGCACAAAGGTGTCTTTGTACTTTTGAACGCTTTTAAGTTGTTACTTATGGATAAAGAGGTTGATCCAAGCATTGTTAAGTTATTAATCGTAGGGACGGGCGAGTTAGCGAATGTCCTTAATGATTTTGTAAAGTTTTTAGGCATATCAAGAAATGTTATTTTTGTGGGATTCGTTGACTATAATGAAATGCCTAAATATCATAACCTAGCTGATGTCTTTGTTCTTCCAAGCGTTCCAACTCAAAGATGGCAGGAGCAATTTGGGATGGTTTTAATTGAGAGCATGGCTTGCGGAAAGCCTGTTGTTACAACTCTTAGTGGTTCCATCCCTGAGGTAGTAGGGGATAAAGCAGTTCTTGTTCAACCTTTTGATTTCCTTGAGTTATATAAAGCGTTAAAGAAAGTTTTATGCGATGAAAAGTTTGCAAAAGATTTGGGAGATAGGGCAAGGGAGTTTGTAGTTCAAAATTATAACGCTGAAGATGTCGCCAGAAAAATTGAGAACGTTTACAACTCATTGTTGTGATTAAATTGTCAAGTCAAAAGGCAAGTTGAAAATAAAACAATGAATAAGAAATCCTGAAATTACATTAGTTGTTCCAGACGCTGCAATGAAACAATAAATAATTCAAACTAACGTCGAATAAAGATAGTAAAAATGAACATTTTCTTAGTCTTTGATAAAAATCAAAAATGCACAACTGGTGTTTATATATACAAAGAGCTTAAGAAGTTAAATCACAATGTGAAGATTTTGTATCCCGAAGAAGTTAGAAGTAATTTATCTCCTAAGCCTGATTTGATATTAGCCATTGACTATGGAGCTCACTATATTTTTGATGTTGATTTTCATCCCAAGGCTATATGGTTAATTGATACACATCTTACCCTCAATTGCGATAAAATAATGGCTGAGTTTTTTGATGTTGTTTTTGTTGCACAAAAAAATAACTTTGAAAAACTTAAAAATAGATTTTCACATATATACTGGTTACCTTTAGCTGGAGATCTAGATTATCATGGGAAAAAAATGACTACAATTAAGTATGATATTGCTTTTGTCGGAAATTTGGGCAGAGGCACGAGAAAAATTTTGATGACCGAATTGATAAATAGATACCCAAACAGTTTCATAGGAAGAGCCCCTTGTGATCAGATTGGCGAAATTTACAGTTCGTCTAAAATAGTGGTAAACTATTCAATTAAAAATGATGTTAATATGCGGATTTTTGAGGCTGCCATATCTGGTTCTTTACCTATGACAAACCAGATATACGATAACGGATTGGAAGAATTGTTTGAAATCGGGAATGAAATTGTGACATATGATGGGACTCTCGAAGATCTAACTGAGAAAATTAACTATTATTTAAAACATGATAGTGAAAGAAATAGAATAGCGGAAAACGCTTATCAAAAAGCTATAAGCTCGCACACTTATTTGCACAGGGTAAAGTTTATCCTAGAAAAAATTGAACAAAATAAAAATTTTATAGTATGTTATTGTGCTTCAAAGAATGTAAAGCTGTCAAGGTTTAGATTAAAGTTCAATGAGTTAATTTTGTATTTGCGGGATGCTTTCGATGTGATAATCTCAAAAATAAAAGAATTAAAATATATGCGACTAAGATTACATTGGTTCGGGAAAATCTAATGCCTCGGCTGAAGATGTCGCTAGAAAAATTGAGAACATTTACAATTCTTTATTATGATTAAATGGTCAAGGCGGAAAGCAATTAGCGATCTTTCAATAGCATTTATCTCACAATATCTCACACAATTTATACTGTTCTTTCGTAATTTTATCTTTGCAAAACTCCTTGGTCCTGCCGACTTTGGACTTTATAGTGCAATCTTTCTCTTTTTCTCATACGGAAATTATAGTAATCTTGGCGTCATTGACGGGCTTTCGCGCATCGTTCCATATGAACTTGGGGCGGGACGTGAATCAAAAGCGAGGGAATTTCTTGGCTCAGGTTTTTGGGGTTTAAATCTTATAACATCTGCATTTTTAATTTCGGTGATCGTTTACTCGTTCATTTCACCATTTGAAACTATAGTTGAAAATAAAACAGCAGTTATTTTAACGGCAATAGCTGTTTTGTTGAATCAGAACTTCACGTATGCCTTACTATACTATCGTGTAAAACATAACTTCAAGAAAGCCTACATTTTTCAGCTTATACAAGCGTTGCTCGATTTAACATTTTAAATTCTTTTACTTTTTAAATTTAGAACTGTTGGAATTTTCTTGGGCATGACGTTTTCATTTCTGCTCGTGTGTTTTCTCTCATTAAAGGGAGTTCTTAGGGAAATTAACCTTATAATTAATTGGAAGCTTTTAAGGAAAATCCTTGGAGTTGGATTTCAAATTTTACTCATTGGTTTTACTTATGGTTTTTTGATGAGCATAGATAAATTTTCCGTTGCAAATCTGTTTGAGAAATCCAAGATGGGGTTTTACTCAGTTGCTGTTGGCTTCGGGGTTATTCCGTATTTTGCATCTGTCACAGTTGGACAGTTTATTGGTCAAAGAATGATAGAGGAATTTGGAAGGTCAAAGTTAAAGGAGAATTTAAAAATTTTTCTCGATGAGTCGTTGCTTGTAATTGCTTTTATGACACCGCTTATTTCAATGTTAACTATTTCGTTGGCTGAGCCGCTTATAACAATTTTCTTGCCTAAGTATGTTGAAAGCTTAAGATACATCGATAAACTTTCAATCGCTTACTATTTTCTTTCACTTGGGGCTATGCTTGGTACATTTTTGATAGCTGTAAATCAACAAGGCAAGATCCTTGTTTTAAATTTAATTTTTATCCCATTTATACTTTTATTGAATTTTGCCGTTTTTAAGAATGGGTTCGACTTACTTGGTATCGCATATGTGACTTTTGTAAATTTTTTCCTGCGAACTTTTATATTGTTTGTTTTAAGTTACGTCAATTATTCGAAAATTTTTCCATCGGTTATTTCATTTGTCAAATTTTCGCTTCCATCTTTACCAATTTTAATGGTTTTTGCGTTGAAGTTTGTAAGAGTTGATGCATATTTAAGATTTTATTTGCGAATTTTAATCGCTTTTGTCTGGTTTGGGGTTTCAATCTATTATTTATCTCGGAAAACTCAAATTGTTTCAAGTATGATGTCGATTGTGAAAGAGAAAGCTTGGGTGTACTTGGAAAAGGCTCGGGATATATTTTAAACTTGGTTTGTTTATTTAAGGTTTGATTTTTAATTTTTAATCGAGGTGAAAAAAATAGTGAAAGAAATAATGATGAAAGAAAGAGGACACATACTTTGGATAGATGATGAAATTGAACTTTTGAAACCACATATTTTGTTTCTTGAACAAAAGGGATATAAAGTTTCCGTCGCCACAAATGGCGATGATGCTGTTGAGTTTTTAAGGGAGAGTGGAAAAGACATCGATTTAATTCTGCTTGACGAAATTATGCCAGGCAAAGGAGGATTGCAAACCCTTTCTGAAATTAAAGAGTTGTTCCCAGGAATCCCTGTTGTGATGGTGACAAAGAACGAAGAAGAGAGTTTGATGGAAGAGGCGATCGGACGCAAGATAAGTGATTATCTGACAAAACCTGTAAATCCGAGCCAGATTTTAATGGTTTGCAAAAAATTTATCGAGGCGAAAAAGATAACAAGTGAAAAGCTGACAGTTGAATATTTGCAGGGTTTTCGTGCGATTGAAAACGCTCTTATGACGGAACTTGATTATCAGGATTGGATTGAGATTTATCTGCGTTTGATAAAATGGGATATCGAACTTGATGAACATCCAGAGCTTGGATTAAGGGAATCGTTGTTCGAACAAAAGAGGCGTTGTAATATTGAATTTGGAAAGTTTATCGAGAAGAACTACCCCGAGTGGATCGAATCTGAGAACAGGCCCGTGTTATCAACTGATATAGTTCAAAGGTATATAATCCCTGAAATTGAAGATGGTAAGAATGTTGTGTTTTTTGTTATAGATTGTATGCGACTTGATCAGTGGTTTGTGATGGAGAAGGAATTACATGATTTCTTTATAGTTGAGAGGGATTATTATTACTCGATTCTTCCAACGGCTACGCCGTATTCAAGAAATGCAATTTTTAGTGGTCTGTTTCCGATAGAAATTGAAAGAAGATTTCCAGAGTTATGGGAGGGAAACAATGATGAGGAAAGGAGCCGAAACAAGTATGAAAAAGAGTTTCTTGAGGATTTGCTTCAAAGAAACCGTGTAAAGTTAAAATCTAAGGTAAAGTATTTTAAGATAATCGACCCGGACTTTGGAATTGGTGTTGAACAAAATATAACCACTTATGCGCAGGGTCAGCTGACAGCTATTGTAGTTAACTTTGTCGATATGTTAGCTCACAGTAGGGGTGATTCAACTGTAATAAGAGAATTGTCATTTGATGAATCCGCATACCGTGCGGTGACAAATACTTGGCTTGTTCATTCGTCATTTTATAGGATGCTTAAAACACTTTCGAAGATGCGAAATGTGGTAATTTTCGTTACAACTGATCATGGTAGCATCAGGGCTTTGCGTGGCTCAAAGGTTCTTGCGGATAGGGAAGCCGCTACAAATTTGAGATATAAGTACGGAAGGAATTTAAAGTGCGACGAAAAGGAAGCAATTTTTATCGAAAGACCAGAAACGTACAAACTTCCGAAAAGAGGTGTTGCAATAAATTATATAATTGCAAAGGAAGATTACTATTTTGTTTACCCGACCGATTATCATCATTATTTAAATTTGTATAAAGATACATTTCAGCATGGCGGTGTCTCGCTTGAGGAGATGATAGTACCGATTGTCAAACTTATTCCCAAGATTTGATGCTGGGGAAATTCTTGACAAGAAGTGAGAATGAAACGATCAATCTTGGACGGGAATTTTCAAAAGTTTTAAAGGCTGGTGATGTAGTTGCGCTTTATGGCGAGCTTGGCTCCGGAAAAACCAGATTTATTCAGGGCGTGTGCAAAGGTCTTGGGGTTAGTGAAGTTGTGAACAGTCCAACATTTATAATAATGAACAGATATGAGGGAAGGTTAAAGGTGTATCACTTTGATTTTTACAGGATAGATGAAGTTGATGAGATAATTGAGATAGGGTTTAACGAGTTTATATATAACGATGCTGTTTCATTGATAGAATGGGCGGAGAAGGTGGGGGAAATTTTGCCGGATTCAAGGTATGAAGTGGTTTTAAATTTTGGGTCAAATGAAAACGAAAGGATAATAGAGATAAGTAAATTATGATTCTGGTGCTTGAAACATCAACTGATTTATGTTCTGTAGCCGTTATTGCAAATGGAAAAACAAAATCAAAAATAGAAAACAACATTCAAAAACTACACGCAGAGAAACTAATTTCGTTGATAGATCAAACGCTAAAAAACATAAATCTAAGCTTGGACTTAATTACCGCAATTGCTGTATCAATTGGTCCGGGTTCCTTTACTGGTTTGAGAGTTGGATTAAGTATTGCGAAGGGTTTATGCTATACTACTGGAAAACCTTTGATTGCTGTGCCCACACTCGATGCGCTTGCTTTAAAGGCGACAAAAGTCTGCGAAGTTGTTGGAAGATATATAGACGATGCTCTGTATGTTTGTTCCATTTTAAATGCAAAGCAGAATGACTTTTATTACAGCCTGTATAAATTTCAAGATGGCAAACTTCTCAGAACTACACCATATCTATTTGGAAATGCAGATGAAATTATGCGAGAAATTAAAAGAGGATTTGTTTTAATTGGTGATGGAATTGTAAATTTAAAGGAAAATCTTTATAATCAAGATGTAATCTTTATTGATGACGATGAATTTAATCACCCTGATGCTTTTTATGTAGGCAAGGTAGCCGAGGATAAATATAAGATGGGAGATTTTGCTGATATAGCTTCCATCGAGCCACTTTATGTAAAAGAGTTCACAATAAAAACAAAGTAAAATTTTTCATGTCTTGGTTTAAAAGATTAACTAAGAACATATCAGGTGAGCGAAAGGAGCTCCCTGAAGGACTTTGGACAAAGTGTGAGGGATGCGGAGAAATAATACATAGGTCACAACTTGAGCTTAACTTGTGGACCTGCCACAAGTGTAATTATCACTTTAGAATAAACAGCTACGATTATATAAACATTTTAATTGATAAAGGAACATTTAAAGAAATTGACAAAAAAATTCGATCTGTTGATGTCTTAAATTTCGTTGACACAAAGCCTTACAAGGAGCGGTTGAAAGAAGCTATGAAAAAAACTGGATTGAACGAGGCGATAGTTACAGGCTTAGGGAAGATGAATGGGATATCAGTTGTGATTGGAGTGATGGATTTTAGATTCATCGGTGGCAGTATGGGCTCTGTAGTCGGTGAGAAGGTAGCAAGGGCTATTGAAAAAGCGTATAAGACAAAAAATCCGTTAATAATTGTATCTTCAAGCGGTGGCGCAAGGATGATGGAAAGCGCGCTTTCTTTGATGCAGATGGCAAAAACTGCTGCGATGCTGACTAAGTTAGCTGAAGCTAGGATTCCTTATATTTCTGTTTTAACAGATCCTACAACTGGTGGTGTTACAGCAAGTTACGCTATGCTTGGTGATATAAATATAGCTGAACCAGGAGCTTTAATAGGTTTTGCGGGACCAAGGGTGATAAAGCAAGCTACTGGGAAGGATTTGCCCGAGGGATTTCAACGAGCTGAATTTTTGCTTGAGCATGGATTTATTGATTTAATCGTTCATAGAAAAGAGTTAAAAAATAAACTTGTTCAAATTCTTAAACTCCTTCTTGAAAAGTAAGCTATGAGGGGGAATTTGTTGAATAGTGGAGGTGCCGGGAGTCGAACCCGGGTCCGGAGACCAGGCACTTAAAACATCTACACACTTAGCCTATCTTTGGGGATTCGCTTTGCTGTTCGGGGATAGGCACCCACAGCAAAGCTATCTCAGGTAATTTGGCTCGCTATTTCCCCTGAGAACAGAAATAGCGACCGCCTGTCGTTAATCCACGCCCTTTATAGCCTGGACAGGCACAAGCTATAAAGGACGGGCTGCCATTTTAATTAGGCAGCCAAGGCATATGAATAGTTGGCACTTATTTTTCGCCGTTTGTTTTACGTGCAAACGGCAAAAGCACGGTGTGCCGTTTTAAGTACCTCCGGTCTCCGTCGAGACCACAACACCCCCAAATTTCAAAGAACGCAATGTAGATCAATCCAATTTTTAATAACTTCGTTCAACCTTATTAGGTTCCTTGATAAAATATAAATACAAAAATTGAAATTTTCAAGTAAGCATTGCGGCTTCTTTTCGAGTAAAGTAGCTAAATAAAATTTAGGTTGATTTTATATATCTAAGCTACATTATGTAAACTTAGATAAAAAAACACCCTCACCCTACAGCCCAGCTTGTTCAACGCAAGCTTGCAGTGATTTAGTGCATTTGGAACTTAATGCTAAATTTAACATCACAAGCACATTCATTTTGAAGCTTCCAAAGCTAACTCTTCACCTACATACCGGAACCGGTTTATTATATATTCAACCGTCCAAAACATTATCATTTCCATCTTCAACCTCAAACTTACTTTGTTAAGCAATCCACCAGGAATAAAGCCGTCACACTTAATTAAACGGCTGGTCATCCACATCCAAAGGGCTCCTTTAGCCGGCGTCCATAATCTTTGAACCTTTAACCCTGCCTTTTCAGCGCAGGTTCGTAGCGATTTGGATGAGAAAAGAAATAAATGGCGTGGAGGATCCCAATGGACCCAAGACTTACCAAACAAATACCTTCCTAAACTTTTAATATTCGGCGTAACCACAACAAGTTTACCATTTGGCTTTAGAATTCTGCGACACTCAGAAAGTAAACCTATGGGATCAGGCACGTGCTCAATTACATGATTCATGGTGATTACATCAAAACTATCATCAGGAAATTTGGCTTCCTCCAGCGTGCCTTGAAAAACCCTTAATCCAAAGTGATCTCTTGCAACTTTTACAGCTTTAGGATCAGGTTCAACACCCACAACATCCCATCCAAGATCTCTCATTTGAACCAAAAAATATCCATTGCCACAACCTATATCTAAAAGTCGCCCTCTTTCACTTGCTTTAAGCCACATTACATTTCCACCGACAAGCTCCTTAAGAGGTCCCATCAAGGATAAAACCCAGCTCCACCATTTACCTTGCCTACTTATCGAATAACCAAAGTTAGTTAGCAAAATGTTTGCTCCGATAGTTTCACATATGTTTGCCAGCTGTTTTTTAGAAGGGTCTTCCTCTTGATGTGTGTAATACTCAGTAGAATTTATCAATATCACTGTGAGAAGGCTGTGGATTCAACCATACAAGATCACATACAGGACAACGCATGAAAAACCAAGTGCCCGGTGCATTAAAAAATCGATCTTTGAGACCTTCATAAAAAAGCACCCCTTCATTACCACATAACAGACAAATCTTCAAAATTGTACTTTTTTCAAGCACAGGTTCATTCAAACTTGAAAAATTTATTTAAAAGCATAACCCATTGAAATTCCAGCCCATGGACGAGTTTCACCTTTATCTGGAAAGTTGATAAGCGGAGTAAACGAAACTCTAAAAACTAGACCACCCTTTTTAGGTTGATATCTATAGCCCAAAGTTAATGTCTCAAAGAATGCTAACTTCTCACCGTCAAAACCACCTATCACTGGAACTATACCTGCGCCAAACTCTAAATGATGTGATGTTTCTCTTCCTGTAAGAAAATTCAGCATAATCGGGAAACCAAAACCAAAAATCATCCAGCTTCCCCCTGCCCTGAAACTTAAATTTGGATGAAACCTGTAATCAATGTTAACTGAGCCAATCACTGAATTTCCAAATGCTTCGATATACCATGCCATTTGAGCAAAATCATTAGCAACTTCAGCAGTTTTAATTTCTTTTTTAACTTCGCTATTTACTTCAAATACATCTTGAAGCGCTAATAAAACTTTGTTTGCTTCTTCGGTCTCCTTATATCTTGAAATATAAGTTTGCTTTTTGTTATCGACCTTGAAACTTAGGCTAATTTCATCGCCACTTCCCTTTAATTCCAAATCTTTAAGGTTGTTGCGGAGATAAACATTTTTAACTTCAATCTCTTCACCTCTTTTGGAATATAAATAAGATATAGCACTGACAAAGTTTTCCACGCTCGGACTTTGCTTAAGCGAGTCAAGTATATTTTGAATTTCCTGTCTCATTTTTTCATAAGGATCAGGTAAAATCTTCTCAAGTGGAAAGAAAAGTATATTCAGGAAAATTTCACTTGGTTCATTTAAATTACCAAATCCTGAAAATGAATACCCAGGTGTATTAGAAACCTCTGGCATTTCAATTTCAACAATGCTTTCATCGGTGATAAGTAATACATGTCTTACATATCCACCACCTAAAGTTTTCCAACCGAAATGATATTTCCATGCGTCAAATAAAAACTTCACGTTTTGGTCTTTTACTTGTGAAAATTCTTGGAGATCAACCCCTTGCTGTGCTTGTGCAATTGAACAAAAAATAAACAAAACTGAAAATAAAACCTTACATTTCACAGCGCGCTACAGGATTAAGTTTCCACAGATAAGACGGTGATTAGTTTTCTTTGTTTGTTCACCATGTAGGTTACATTGGTATCGTTAATTGGAATTTTATAAATTTTATATCTAACTTTAATGCTTTCCAATGGGAACGGGTCGTCTCTTAGTTTGTTTATCTCACCAATCAATTTGCTGATTTTAATTAAATCACCTTTAAACAACTCAAGCAACTCCAAAAGCACGGTTTCCTTAAATCTTAAGCTAAATATGGGTGGTTTCTCACCTGAGCCTTTTAAAAGCAATTCCATTTTTAAAAATTCTTCATATGGCAGGATAGTTATATGTCTCCTACTCCCAGTCATCAAGTGTATTATTCTATCATCAGAAAGCTTACTCACGAACAATTCCAAGTTTTTGCTTGAAGTATTCTAAGGTCATTTTCAGCCCATCTTTTCTCGGAACTTTTGGTTCCCAGCCAAGTATTTCTCTTGCTTTTGTTATATCAGGTCTTCTAACCTTTGGATCGTCGGGCGGAAGTGGTTTAAACACAATTTTGCTTTTACTGCAGGCAAGTTCCTTAATTTCCATTGCGAGTTCCAATATCGTAACCTCATCAGGGTTTCCCAAGTTTATAGGATAAACATAATCAGACATCAAAAGTTTAAAAATTCCCTCAACGAGATCATCAATATAGCAAATACTTCTCGTTTGTTTTCCATCCCCAAATACAGTTATATCTTCACCTTTTAAAGCTTGTGTCATAAATGCTGGTATTGCTCTACCATCGTCAATTCTCATCCTCGGACCGTATGTGTTAAATATCCTTGCGATCCTCGTATCAAGACCATGATACCGGTGATAAGCCATCGTCATCGCTTCTGCAAATCTTTTTGCCTCATCGTATACGCCGCGTATCCCAATAGGATTAACATTGCCCCAGTATTCTTCGCTCTGTGGGTGCACAAGTGGATCGCCATATACCTCACTTGTTGAAGCTAAAAGAAATCTTGCACCCTTTGCTTTCGCAAGCCCCAATGCTTTGTGAGTTCCAAGCGCACCTACTTTTAAAGTTTGAATTGGATACTTAACATAATCCATTGGGCTTGCAGGCGATGCGAAATGCAGAATGTAATCAACATCTCCAGGGACATAGAGAAATTCGGTGACATCATATTTTATAAATTTAAATTTTGGATGCCCAAAGAGATGAGCTATGTTATCAAGATTACCTGTAATAAGATTATCAAGGCAGATAACCTCATCCCCTTCCGCTATAAACCTATCGCAAAGATGCGAGCCAATAAATCCTGCACCACCTGTAATTACAACTCGAGCCATTCTCAAAAATCATTTATTTTCAATTCAAGGACGATTTCAGATAGCCTCGGCAAATTTCTATCCTTGGCTGACAAAATTGGGTACTCAATGGGCCAGTTTATCCCGATTTCAGGGTCGTTCCAGATAATTCCTCGTTCATGCTCAGGTGAATAAAAATTGTCAACTTTATATTCAACCTCTGCAACTTCGGATAAAACAACAAAACCATGTGCAAATCCCTTTGGAATATATAACATTCTTTTGTTTCCTTCAGATAAGATTAAACCAAACCATTTTTTAAATGTGGGTGAATTTGGTCTTATATCAACAGCTACATCAAAAATCTCACCTTTTACACATCTTACAAGCTTTGACTGTGCGAATGGTTCAATTTGAAAGTGTAAACCTCTCAACACACCTTTTTTTGATTTTGAATGGTTATCTTGGACGAATTTTTCGCTTATCCCAACCCTTTCAAATTCTTTATACGAATATGTTTCCATAAAAAAACCCCGGTCATCTTCAAAGACGACGGGCTCTATTATGATCAAACCAGGGATATTATCAACGTAAGTGAATTTAAACGGCATTATTTCAGGTTAATTTTTATTTTCTTAGGGGCGACCTATTCCGTAATATGTGAATCCAAGTCTTTTTAATTTTTCGGGGTTATAGATATTTCTCCCGTCAAATACGACCGGTGTTCGCATAAGTGTCTTCATATAGTTAAAATCGGGTTCTCTAAACTCCTGCCACTCTGTTATGAGAACGAGCGCGTCGGCGTTTTTCAAAGCGTCGTATTGGCTTTTCGCATACTTTATTTTATTGCCAAAGATTTTTTTAGCGTTTGGAATTGCGACGGGATCAAATGCAGTAATTTTGGTTCCAAGTTTCAAAAGCTCATTTATAATTGTAATTGATGGTGCTTCCCTCATATCGTCAGTTTTTGGCTTGAAAGAAAGTCCCCATACGGCAATTTTTTTATCTTTTAAATCTTTTCCAAAATGTTTTTTTATCTTTTCCACGATAATTTTTTTCTGCCTTTCGTTTACCTCGTAAACAGAATTTACAATCTCCAAATTCAAACCATTTTCTTCACCCATTTTTATCAATGCTTTTATATCCTTAGGGAAGCAGCTTCCACCCCAACCCACACCAGGAAATAGAAACTTTGGACCAATTCTGTTGTCATATCCAATGGCAATTCTCACCTTTTCAACATCGGCGCCAAGCCTTTCGCACAAATTTGCTATCTCGTTCATAAATGAAATTCTCATCGCAAGAAAAGCGTTCGCGGTGTATTTCACCATTTCAGCGCTCCTTGTATCCATGACAAGAATTGGTGCACCCGTTCTAACGAACGGTTCATAAAGCTCACGAAGAATTCTTTCCGCCTCCCCATTGTTTACACCTATTACAACTCTATCCGGAAACATAAAATCTTGCACTGCATTCCCCTCCTTTAAAAACTCAGGATTTGACGCAACCTCTACTTCTACTTTCTCTTTAAATTTTTCAAGTTCTTTATCCATCATTTCCTTTATTTTATCAGCTGTGCCAACTGGAACAGTTGATTTACTTATCAAAAACTTTTTAATTTGCTCTTCACTTTTTTCTGCTATCTTACGCAATATTTTTGCTATATCTTTAACAACTGAAAATAAAATGCTAAGGTCAGCATTTCCATTTTTCTTAGATGGTGTTGGGAGACAGAGAAAAATTATTTCAGAATTTTCAATTGTATAGTTAAGATCAGTTGTAAATTTTAACCTTCCCGAGAAAAGATTCTTTTTCACTATCTCTTCAAGTCCAGGTTCGTAGATTGAAAGGATTCCCTTTTTCAGTTTATTAATTTTAGCTTTGTCAACATCCATACAGATGACATTATTTCCAACCTCAGCAAAACAAGCTCCCGTTACAAGTCCAACATAACCTGTGCCAATTATTGCAATGTTCATTTTTAATTTTTAATTTTTATTTATTCTACAGTTACACTTTTTGCAAGGTTTCTTGGTTGATCGACATCGCAACCACGCATGACAGCGATGTGATAAGCAAGCAATTGCAATGGGATTACAGAAAGAATTGGCATCAACATATCAAGCGTTCCTGGAATTTGAATAATATGATCTGATAATTTTTTCACCTTGTCGTCAATCTCCGTGACAATTGAAATTATCTTCCCTTTCCTTGCTTTAACTTCTTCCATATTGCTCAATACTTTCTCATAGACATTGTCTTTGACAGCGATAAAAACGACGGGCATATTTTCATCGATTAATGCGATTGGTCCATGTTTCATCTCAGCTGCTGGATAACCTTCAGCGTGAATGTATGAAATTTCCTTCAACTTTAGAGCTCCTTCAAGGGCGACTGGATAATTAAACCCACGTCCAAGGTAAAGAAAATTGTGATGGTCTTTATATTTTTCTGCAAGAAGTTTTATGTAATCGTTTAATTCAAGAATTTTTTTAACTTTTTCTGGGATTGAGAGCAATTCTTTTGCTATTTCTCGTGCAAATTCTTGGGAGATTGTTTTTCTTTCTTTCCCAAGCAAAAGTGTAATTAAACTCAGCACAACAAGCTGGCTTGTAAATGCTTTCGTGGATGCGACTCCAATTTCAGGGCCGGCGTGGATGTATATCCCCGCTTGGCTTTCCCTTGCAATTGTTGAGCCGACAACATTTACAATTCCAAGAGTAGTAGCTCCTTTTGCCTTGGCAAGTCGCAATGCTGCAAGCGTATCTGCGGTTTCACCGCTTTGGCTTATTAACCAAACCACATCGTCTGGGAAGATTACAGGATTTCTATATCTAAATTCCGAAGCATATTCAACATCAACTGGAATTTCTGCATATTGCTCCAACATATATTTCCCAACTAATCCAGCATGCCAACTCGTACCACACGCGGTGATGATGAATCTTCTCGCATTTAAAATTTTATCCATAACATCGGCAATTCCACCAAGTTTCACATCGCCATTTTCATTTACTCTGCCACGCATTGAATTATACAAACTTTCAGGTTGCTCAAAAATTTCCTTCAACATGAAATGTGGAAAACCACCCTTTTCTATCTCCTCTAAGCTGAACGTTAGTTCATGAATTCTTCCATCAAGATTCGCAATTTCATTATCGCTTGTGGAGTGTATCTTTTTTATTTCGATGCCGGAGCTTGAAATTATCCCAATTTCATCATCTTCAAGATAAATAACATTTCTCGTTAAAGCAACAATAGCTGAAGGGTCAGATGCAGTGATATACTCCCCATCTCCTAAACCAATTATTATAGGGCTTCCCTTCCTTGCAACGATCATTTTTTCAGGTTCATCTGCACAAATTATCGCAAGCCCATAGGTTCCTTCAATATGTTTAAGGGCAATTTGAACGGATGTAATAAAATCTTTTGTGTTTTTGTAAAATTCTTCTATCAAGTGAGATATTACTTCAGTATCAGTTTGGCTTTTAAATATATGTCCGAGTGATTCAAGTTTCTTTTTCAAGGTTGAGTAATTTTCGATTATGCCGTTATGAACCACGGCGAATTTTCCAGTGCAATCAACATGTGGATGAGCGTTGATATCGTTTGGTTCACCATGAGTTGCCCAGCGTGTGTGAGATATCCCGACATTAAAGTTTGAAGTGCTACTAAAAGAAAAATTTTTCAGTTCACTTTCAAGTGTGGCAACTTTCCCTGCCCTTTTGTAAAGCCAAAGGTTGCCATCTTTTAATATAGCTATTCCCGCCGAATCATAACCCCTATATTCAAGCCGTTTCAAGCCATTGATTAAAACATCAATCGTATTTCTTTTGCCAATGTAGCCCACAATTCCGCACATAGTTTCTCCCTTTTTTTGTTAAAATTAAAATTTACCACACCAATTTTTCAAAGTTGAAAAACACCCATGCTTTAAATGTAAATAAGTTTTTCTTTGCTCCTTCAACATTTTTATAGTTTTTTATATCTAAGTATGAAAGTTCAAGGTTAAAGTTCAATCTTGAATTAAAATAATAAAATAGCTTTATTCCCACCAAATGAGTTCTTTCAACCACACCATATGGAAATTTTTCTTTATATCCAGTTTCAACTGTTATCTCTGGAGCCATCCATGGTTTATCAAATGGTTTTTCAATTGACCCTTCACCATGTTCAATGAATTTATAATTCAAGGTCAATTTTACTTTCCCAAATACCCACTGCGAGAGCCATACTTCCAAACTTTGAAAGTCATTCCCCAATGGATGTGCGATCGGGCGTTTAAATCTTAAATATTTAAGGGGTTCATACTCATGATTATAGGTTCTATTTCTAACTTGGGTATACTCCATATTTAATTCGCTGCCGATTATATTTAATATATCTCCGATCCTAAAACCAATTAAAAATGCATATGTATTTGGTTCAAGTTCTCCTTTTAGTTTCCTCTGGTACATCCAATCATCTATGAGAAATTCAGCGTGGAAGTTCAAATTTCGAGCTGGGTAATAAGTTAAATCAGCATAGAAGAATATATTTGATTCTTTCCCGTCATTCACTTGAAACTCATAAAGGAAAGCGAATGGATTTGAAAGTGTTAAGTCAATACTACGACGATTTCCGCCATATAAAATAGATTGTCCAAACCCAAGATAAAGTTTATTCCATAAGTTTATCTCAAATCTACTGGCAGACAAATATCTACGGGCTTTTAACGTTTCAAGAGTATCAGATCTAATTTCTAATACCCTGCTGCTATCTGGTATTCTATCATCAAGCTGAGAGACAAACCAACTATATTTAATTCTCCGTGAAAATAAGTCAACTTGAAGGATATCATATGGAATCGCATAATCTGAAATTAATAAATTTCCACCTCTCCCATACCCCCACTTTATATAATCCCGCCCCAATTTAATCGACAAAGGTTCAACATTTAATTTTAGATAACCTTGCTCCGTATATCCAGCAAAAAAACCAAGCCATCTTCTACCGGTGTAAGTTGTATCATCAAGCAAATTTTGATCCATTAAAGAATTATTATACAGTGTGAACTTATCACCGTAATAAAGTACAAACTTTGCTCTGCCCCTGAATCTTAAAAGACGGTTTGAATACCCATCACGCCAAGCATATTCAAAGAGCGTGACACCAGTTTTAAATTTAAAATCATCACTATCTTTTAAAAGATTAGATGAATTTGATTGCTCCTGCGCATGTAAAAAATTGATCTCATCTCCAAATTCTTCTTCAAGCATCTTAAAAAGTCCCTTTTCAAAATCATTCGTTATCTTTGTATTCTCTTTAACTATTTGTTTTGCTACCTCAATTCTTGAATATGGTTTATACCCCTGTGGTAGTTCCCTGAAGTAACCACGAACTTTGAGTTCTTCAATTATGCTGTAAACCCAGTAATCAGTTGGGATGGTCTCAGAAAATTGAGAAAAGGAACGATTCTCAAGAAAAATAATTATAATTACAATAAGAATTGCAAATTTACTTGGGCAAGATTTTTTGTCAGCGCGCATGCTTTATCGGATTTGGTTTATATCTCCAGCTTTTTAGGGTAAAGGGTATATACTCGCCCTCCAAGGATATTCGAGAAAGAAAAATTACCGTTTTTATCTGTTAATGTTTGAGCAATCAGAGTTTGTTTTGAATGAGTAAAAAAAAAAGAGTTATATCAAAGGAAAACAGAAAAGGATAATTTTTCAAGGAGTATAAGATGGTTGAATCAACTTGAGGTAGGTTAAATAGGGAAATCCTTACTCCCGAAAAATCAGATGTATCTTCAAGGATTACCTTTCCACTTATAGTTTTCCCCGATGGTTTAGTTGGGGAGCAGGAGGGAAAGATGAGGAGTAGAATGAGGATAATAATAGAAAAAGTGAAATTTTTATTTGTAGCATTGATATTGACTATTCTAATATTCCCTTTTCCTTGTAGTTTGTTAACATAGGTAGAGATATATAAGTTGGTCTATGTTTCATCCCCACCGCTGGATAGCTTTCAACGTTTTTTCTCTTTTTAATTATTTGCTTTGTTATCTCAATTCAGTTTTACTTATGTCTCTCGTTTTTTTAGGAGAGATACTATTATTTGATCCTAGTTGCTTGGCTAGGTATTTTAAATATTTTGGAGTTTCAAAGTGTACGATTTTTCGATAAAGAGATAAATACATAACAATCCATAGAAAAGTGCATACCTGAAGGATCAAACTTTTTTGCCAAAAAATTACAGCTGGGATGAAACTTATAAATGTGATTCCCCAGAAATAAATAGAGGTCGATGAGTTTTCTCTCGTAATTCTCTTATAAACTAAGGAATGGAAATGCAGTATATCAGCTTTAGTTAAAGGGTAGCCTTTTTTAAATTTTCGCCTGTAGATAGAAAATAAAGTTTCCCACACGGGATATATCAGAAGTAACATTGGGAACCAGGGTGAGACCTGATGATGTCTTGCAACAAGAAGGATAGAAATTACAGATATAAAAAAGCCAATGATATATGCCCCGGCATCACCCAAAAAAATTAAACCACGAGGATAGTTCCATATAAAAAATCCCAAAACTGCAGCTATAATAACGATTGAGAGAAAAAGAAGAAATGTATCATTAACCTTAAAAGCCACATAAGCAAGTCCAATAAGAATAATCATAGACACTCCACTTGCGAGTCCATTAAAGCCATCAATAAGATTTACAGCATTTGAAAAGCCTGCTATTGCAAGTATTGTAATGAAAAGTGATAATGGAAGAAATCGCAACAAATCGTCAAGCACAATTATATCGAGCCTTGTAATTCTTACATCCATTAAAAAGAAGGAAAGTAAAGCAGATACAAGGGCAACTGAAAACCTAACCATTGGCGCGATTTTCTTTGTTAAATCTTCAGCGGTTCCTATCGCAAAAAGAGGGGTTGAGCATAATAAAATCATGACAAATAAATTTGTAAGCTCATTTTTTTGAAAGAAGAGAATAACGCTCGCTGCGATAAATCCTCCCCAAATAGCTACTCCACCGATACGAGGGGTAGGTTTTGAGTGAAATTTCTGTGGTTCACCGTTAGCAGAATCAAAGATAGCGCTATTGTTGCTATTGTTAGTAAATCCATAGCGAATAATAAAAAAGCAAAGTAAAAATGAGACTAAAAATGAAACAAGTGACCAAAGCATAAAATTTACGAACTTATTTTAAACCTTCCTTATCCCCAAATATTTAATTAATATTGTCTCGAATTATATCAACAATTCTTTTACTTGCCAGCCCATCTCCATAGGGATTTACCGCTTTTGACATTTTCTGATATTCAGATTGGTTTTCTATTAAACTTTGAACCGCTTTGAAAATAGTTTCTTTTTTAGTACCAACAAGTTTTGCAGTGCCTGCCTCTATTCCTTCTATTCTTTCTGTTACATCACGCATTACAAGTACAGGTTTTCCAAGTGATGGCGCTTCTTCCTGAATTCCACCCGAATCAGTTAAAACTAAATATGATTTAGACATCAACCATATGAGATAAGGATATTCTAAGGGCTCTATCAAATATATGTTTGCGATACCATTTAATATCCTGTTTACAGGTTCCCTAACATTGGGATTTAAATGTACTGGATAAATGATTTTTATCTCTGGAAATTGTATTGCGATTTCTTTTAATGCCTTACAAATGTTCTCAAATCCCTCACCAAAACTTTCTCTTCTATGCCCTGTAACCAAGATAACTTTATCTTCATTAGAATCAAGAAATCTTTCAAAAAATGACTCTATTTCTTTTTTTAAGTTAATATTTTTTTCAATTATTTCTAATCCCCAAAATAAAGCATCAATGACAGTATTTCCAACTACCCAAACATTTTCTTTTACACCTTCTTTCTGAAGGTTTTCTTTTGCTTTTATAGTTGGTGCAAAGTGATAATCTGCCAGATGGCCAATCAAAACTCTATTTATTTCTTCGGGAAAAGGAGCATATTTATTATAACTTCTCAACCCAGCCTCAAGGTGCGCAACTTTTATTTTCATATAAAAAGCTGAAAGAGCTCCTACAAATGCAGATGTTGTATCCCCTTGAACGAAAACAAGATCTGGTTTGTAGTCTTTCAAAACTTTTTCTAATCCTCTTAAGACGCCAGTTGTTATATCAAATAATGACTGATTATTTTTCATTAAATTTAAATCATAATCTGGTTTTATCCCAAAAAAATTCAGTACTTGATCTAACATCTGCCTATGCTGAGCTGTAATACATACTTTTACATCAAAAAAATTAGAATTTTTATTAAATTCTTGGTATAAAGGCGCAAATTTTATGGCTTCAGGTCGTGTCCCAAAAATAAGTAAGATTTTTCTCATTACTTTATTATTCGTATCGTAACTTAGTTAACTCATAAATTAATCGATCATCTTACTGCGCTACTCATACCCGGGGGGAAATCCGCAAGCATTTCTATTTTTTCCCAGTTATCCCTAAACCATTCAATATTTGCGTAAAGTTCCTCTTTAAAATCAACTATTGGTTTATATCCGATTAGATTTTCAGCTTTTTCGATAGATGCAAGTAATCTTGGTTTAGTATCCCATTTTCTTCTCTCCTTAAAAATTATCTTGGATTTACTACCCGTGGTTTCTATTACAAGCTGGGCCACCTCTTTTATTGAAACCTCTCTACCAGCGGCCAGATTAAAGTTTTCACCTATAGCTTTTTTATAATATCCCGCTTTAACTAAACCCTGAACTAAGTCTAATACATAAGTAAAGTCTCTCGTTTCTTCGCCAGTTCCTGTAATTGGCAGTGGAAGTTCTTTCATTGCCCAGTAAATAAAGTTTGGAATAACATTTCTATATTGCCCAGGGACTTCGCCGGGGCCATAAGAATTAAAAAATCTACAGTTAACTATAGGTAAACCATAATGGTGCAAATAAAAGTTGCAGTACATTTCACCCGTCATCTTGTTAATCTGGTATGGTGTTGTAAGATGCATAGAAATAAAATCTTCTTTTAAAGGTAGCTTAGGATAAGACCCATAAATAGCACAACCGCTCGACGCGTATATAAACTTTTCTACTTTACCTAACCTTGAATATTCTAACAATTTTATCAAACCCATTATATCTACCTCTGCTGAGGTTTCGGGATAATCTACAGAATTCTGATTTGCGAAAAATGCTGCTAAATGAAACACAATATTAATATCTTCTTTAAATACTCTCTTTAAATCAATATCGCTTCTT